>DATHRJ010000060.1:0-3613 GCA_035465455.1 Lysobacter sp. | reverse complement strand
CGCGCATCGGCTGCCGGCGTCACAGGCATTGGCTTGACCGGCGGGTAACAGGCAAAAAAAGGGCGCGACTGTTGTCGCGCCCAGGTGACCCACCGGGGGAGGTGGGTGGAGAGATCGATCCGGCGAGGTGCCGGCGCCGCTTTCAGCGGACGGTGAACTCGCGGCTCTGGACCTGGCTGCCGTTCACCCAGACTTCGGCGCGGTAGGTTCCGGCGGGCCAGCCATTGGCGTTGGTGAAGGTGACGTTGGTGATCTCGTCGCCACTGGTGGTGAGGCGCTCGGTCTGCTCGCCGGCGGTCTGGCCGTCCTGGAACACCAGCCGCGCGGTCAGTTCGACGTTTTCCGCGGTGCCGCTGGTGTCGATCGAGACGACGATCGGATCGCTGCTGGTGAAGGTCGTCATCGCGGTCGCGATGCGACGGTCGGCGCCGGCGCTGGTGCCCAGGGTGACGGCGCTGACATTGAGCGCCGACGGCGCGGTCGCCGCCGGCAGGGCCGGGGCGGGTTCGCTGACCACCGGTGCGGGGGTCGCGGCGTCGTCGGTGCGGTTGCACGCTGCGAGCGCGAGGGTCGCGGCCAGGGCGGCGGCAAGGGCGAGACGGCTGGACTTCAGTTGCGGCTGGAACGAACTCATGGACAACTCCTGAATCGGTTGAAGGGCTGGAAGCGCAATCCGCGGCGACCTCAGCGGAGGTCGGCTTGCGGTGGAATCCTCAATACCAGTCCGGGGCGGATCCGCTCCGGGCTGTCGAGCTGGTCGCGGTTGGCGTGGAGGATCGCGCTCCAGCGTCACCGCGTGTCGCAGCGCTCCACCAGGTAGCTGCCGCTTGCCCGCGAAGACCTGCCCCGCGCCGGCACGATGCGGCGCTGTTGTGGAGGCGATGGTTTTCCCTCGTCGGGCTTACGGCGCGGATCACGGTAGCGGCGTCTTCCGGGAAGGACGCAGCGACCATGACAGGCCCCCTGTTAAGCCGGCATGGCGTTTACGTGAACGGGGAGTGCATGCCCTCAGCGCGATTTTGTCGTCGCCGCGCCGCAGTTGGCCCATTCCACGGGCGATTCAAGCGTCGCGTGAGGCGTGGGCAGGGCCGTCGCGAGCCGGGCCCGGCGGCCGCAATACGCCCGCGCGTCTAGCGCATCGCGCCGAGGAAATGCAGGTGCCGCTGGTAGTGATCGAGGACGTCATTGACCACGTCCTCGCCGCGCCAGCCCATGATGTCGTAGTCGCGCCCGCCCTCGCGCAGGTGCACCTCGGCGCGGTAGTACTTGAGTGCCTCGGCGCGCCGGGGGCGGGTGTCGGCCAGCACGAACGCCGGCGCCTCGTACGAACGCGGGCGCACCGAGTAGTAGAAGTCGATCTCGTCGCCATGGCGCACCTCGAGCCATGCGCGGCCGTCCTCGGGTGATTCCACGGCCACGTCCAGGCCGGACCGGCGCAACTCGTCAGCGACGCTGGTCAACGCCGGCAGCACGGTCTGGCCGATGTAGTGCAGCACCTCCTCGCGGTTGGGCTGGTGCAGCAGCGAAGCCACCCGCTGCGGCAGGGTCAGCGCCGCCCCGGGATCGACCCGCGCCTCGCGCAGGCTCATCCGCTTGACCCCCTCGATCCGCAGCGCCCGCAGCAGCCCCCAGCACATCACCACCATGACGATGCTGAAGGGCAAGGCGCTGGCGATCGATGCGGCCTGCAGCGCAGCCAGCCCTCCGGCCATCAGGAGTGCTGCCGCCACCGCGCCTTCGAGCAGCGCCCAGAACACGCGCTGCCACAGTGGTGACTCCTCTTCGCCACCGGAGGTCAGCATGTCCACCACCAGCGATCCCGAATCCGACGAGGTCACGAAGAAGGTGATCACCAGCGCCGTAGCCAGGAACGAGGTGATCGCGGAAAACGGCAACTGCTCCAGGAACATGAACAATGCCACCGAGGTATCCGCGTTGACCGCCTCGGCCAATCCCTGCACGCCCTGCACCATCACCATGTGCAACGCGCTGTTGCCGAAGAACGTCATCCACATGAAGGTGAAGCCCACCGGCACCAGCAGCACTCCGACCACGAACTCGCGGATCGTGCGCCCGCGCGACACCCGCGCGATGAACATCCCCACGAATGGCGACCAGGCGATCCACCAGCCCCAGTAGAACAACGTCCACCCCCCGATCCATCCGGTGGGTTGATAGGCGTACAGGTTGAAGGTCATCGTGAACAGGTTGGACAGGTACATGCCGGTGTTTTGCACCAGTGCCTGCAGCAGGAACACGGTGGGACCGGCGACCAGCACGAAGCCGAGCAGGACCACCGCCAGCACCATGTTCAGTTCCGAGATCCGGCGGATGCCGCCATCCAGCCCCATCGCCACCGATACGGTCGCGATCGCGGTGATGCCGGCGATCAACCACAGCTGCATCCCGATCCCGACCGGAAGGCCAAAAAGATGGTTCAGCCCGGCATTGACCTGCATCACCCCGAACCCCAGCGACGTGGCGACGCCGAAGATGGTGCCGAGCACCGCGAAGATGTCCACCGCATGGCCGATCGGCCCGTAGATGCGCTTGCCGATAAGCGGGTAAAGCGAGGAGCGGATCGTCAGCGGCAATCCGTGGCGGTACGCGAAGTAGGCCAGCGCCAGACCCACCACCGCGTAGATCGCCCAGGCATGCACGCCCCAGTGGAACATGGTGATTCGCATCGCCTGGCGCGCGGCAGCAATGGTTTCCGGGTCGCCGACCGGCGGGGTGGTGTAATGCATCACCGGCTCTGCCACGCCGAAAAACATCAGCCCGATGCCCATGCCCGCCGAGAACAGCATCGCGAACCACGACAGATAACTGTAGTCGGGCTCGCTGTGGTCGGGACCGAGCTTGATCGTGCCGTACGCCGACGTGGCCAGCAGCACCACAAACATCAGAAATCCCGCCACCGCGATCACGTAGAACCAGCCTGCGGTTTCGATCACCCAGCCCTGGATCCCGCCGGACCAGCGTTCGGACGCATCGGGCCAGATCACCGCGACCACCACGAAGAGCACTACCAGCGCCGCCGAGGTCAGGAACACCGGCGGGTTCATCTGGATGCGCGCGCGACGGGGTGTCTGGTCCTCGCTCATGCTGCCTCTCCTGTCGACGCGATCTCAGAAATAGAAGCCGATGTTGATGTTGAGGCGCGAACGCCAGCGCTCTCCAGCGGGGTCGGCGATGCCGACGCCGGGGCCTCCGACGAACCACATGTTGCGCCCGGCGATCCAGTCGACGTAGGCAAACATCACGCCCCGGGAAAAACTGCAGCCGGTGATGTTCTGGGCCGAGTTGGCAAGCGTCGGCCCGCTGGCATGCGTGCTGCTGTAGTCGTTGTAGCAGGTGATGCTGTCGAACCAGCGTACCTCATCGAACGTCCACGCCAGGTTCGCGGTGAACACGTCGGCCTCGGCGGCGATCTCGAACGGAAACAGGAATGCCGACAGGGCGATGCGGTCGCCGGGCACCGCATAGCGGTAGCGCGCCCATTGCGCCTGCAGTTCCAGTGCGCCGCGGTTGGCCTGCGCATGCAGCGCGCCAGCATCATGGTCGAAATGCCGGCCATCCGGGCGCCGCTCGATCCTGCCCGCAGACAGCGATC
>DATHRJ010000059.1:0-3968 GCA_035465455.1 Lysobacter sp. | reverse complement strand
TTCCGGTTGATGATCACCGCGGGCACGGCATCGATGCCGCTGCGCTGGAACATCTGCTCCGCCGCGCGCACGTCGTCTGCGTAGGTGTCCGACGCGAGGATCTCCCGCGCCCGGTCTTCCGGCAGGCCGACGCTGCCGGCGATCGCGACCAGCGTGTCGTGGTCGGAGACGTCGCGGTCGTCGGTGAAGCAGGCGACCAGCAGGGCATGCTTCAGCGCGGCCTGCGGGCCCTCGATGCCGGCCCAGTGCAGCAGCCGGTGCGCATCGAAGGTGTTGACGATGCGGCTGCGGCCGCCCTTGGCGAAGGTGAAGCCCAGCTCCGCGCCGCGCTGGCGGATGCGTTCCTGGTTCTCGGCCAGCTGGGCGTCGGTCAATCCGTACTTCTTGCGCAGGTGTTCGGCGGTGGGTTCGCCTTCCGGCGGCATCCGCGGATTGAGTTCGAACGGCTGGAAATGGATCTCCGCCTGCACGTCATCGCCGATTCGCTCCAGCGCCTGTTCCAGTGCGGCCAGGCCGATGGCGCACCACGGGCAGACCACGTCGGAGACGAAGTCGATGCGCAGCGGCGCGCCGGCCGCGGTCATTCCCCCACCATCGGCAGCTTCAGGCCCTGCTCTTTCGCGCACGCCTTGGCGATCTCGTAGCCGGCGTCCGCATGCCGCATCACGCCGGTCGCCGGGTCGTTCCACAGCACGCGGGCGATGCGCTGGTCGGCTTCCTCGCTGCCATCGCAGACGATCACCACGCCGGAGTGCTGCGAGTAGCCCATCCCCACCCCGCCGCCGTGGTGCAGCGACACCCAGGTCGCGCCGCCGGCAACGTTGAGCATCGCGTTGAGCAGCGGCCAGTCGCTGACCGCGTCGCTGCCGTCCATCATCGCCTCGGTCTCGCGGTTCGGTGAGGCGACGCTGCCGCTGTCCAGATGGTCGCGGCCGATCACCACCGGCGCCTTGAGCTCGCCGTTGCGCACCATCTCGTTGAACGCCAGGCCCAGCTTGTCGCGCAGGCCGAGGCCGACCCAGCAGATACGCGCGGGCAGGCCCTGGAACGCGATGCGCTCGGCGGCCATGTCGAGCCAGCGGTGCAGGTGCTTGTCGTCGGGGATCAGCTCCTTGACCTTGGCATCGGTCCTGGCGATGTCCTCGGGGTCGCCGCTCAGCGCGACCCAACGGAACGGGCCGACGCCGCGGCAGAACAGCGGCCGCACGTAGGCGGGGACGAAGCCGGGGAAGTCGAACGCGTTTTTGCAGCCTTCGTCGAACGCCATCTGGCGGATGTTGTTGCCGTAGTCGAACGTCGGGATGCCCTGCTGCTGGAACGCGAGCATCGCCTCCACGTGCACCCGCATCGACTGCTTGGCGAGGTCGCGCACATGCTCGGGATGCTGCTTCTGCTCGCGCAGCCACTGCTCCACGCTCCAGCCGATCGGCAGGTAGCCGTGCACCGGGTCGTGCGCGCTGGTCTGGTCGGTGACCGCATCCGGGCGCACGCCGCGCGCGACCATCTGCGGCAGGATCTCGGCGGCGTTGCCGAGCAGCGCGATCGACTTGGCTTCGCCGGCTTTCGTGTACTTTTCGATGCGCGCGAGCGCGTCGTCCAGATCGGTCGCCTGCTCGTCGACGTAGCGCGTGCGCAGGCGCATGTCGATGCGGCTCTGCTGGCATTCGACGGTGAGGCTGCACGCGCCGGCGAGGCTGGCCGCCAGCGGCTGCGCGCCGCCCATGCCGCCCAGGCCCGCGGTGAGGATCCACTTGCCGGTGAGGTCGCCGTCGTAGTGCTGGCGGCCCATCTCGACGAACGTCTCGTACGTGCCCTGGACGATGCCCTGGCTGCCGATGTAGATCCAGCTGCCGGCGGTCATCTGCCCGTACATCATCAGGCCCTTGCGATCGAGCTCGTGGAAGTGCTCCCACGTCGCCCAGTGCGGCACCAGGTTGGAGTTGGCGATCAGCACGCGCGGCGCATCGGCGTGGGTGCGGAAGATGCCGACCGGCTTGCCGGACTGGACCAGCAGGGTTTCGTGGTCTTCGAGGTTCCTCAAAGATTCCAGGATCGCGTCGTAGCTTTCCCAGTCGCGCGCGGCGCGGCCGATGCCGCCGTAGACGACCAGCTCGGTCGGGTTTTCCGCGACCTCGGCGTCGAGGTTGTTCTGGATCATCCGGTAGGCGGCTTCGGTGAGCCACGACTTGCAGGTCAGCTGGGTGCCGCGCGGGGCGCGGATGACGCGGCTGGGATCGACGCGGGTGGATCTGGGGCTCATGGGCTACTCGACCGTATTGACCATCCATTGGAACGGCGATTATAAGTGCCGGGCACGGCCCGGCCGTGCGAGGCGCCACCGGAGGGGGTCCGGGGTGGCGGCACGACAACCACTATTGCGTCGGCCAGCGGCCGAATCGCGGGGAATGCCATGCGTTCAATCACGGTAATCATGCTGGTGATGTCCATGCTGCTGTCCGGCTGCCGCACGATGCGGACGGTCGAGCACAGCGACTGGTCCGCGCTCAAGGGCCGGGTAGAAGCCGGAGACCAGGTGGAGGTGGTGACCACCGACGGACGCGTCGAGAAGTTCGTGGTCACGCAAGTCACGCCGGATGCGCTGGTCGGGGCCGATACGCGTATCGCCAGCGAGGACATTGCCCGCCTGCAGGTCAACGAGGTGAGCAAGGGCCGCACGTTCGGCGCGGCCTTCGGTGGCGCCGGCGCCGTGCTTTTGATTCTGATGGCCGCGGCGATGGCGTCGCTGCTGGGCGGCGGCGGATAGGGTTCGATCGCGTCCTGCAGTGGGGTCCGAGGCTCGGACCGCGGGGAAAGCGCCCACGGTCCGAGCCCAGCGCCAGTGGCGTGGGTGGCCGTTGCCGGCGGCGGGACAGTCAGCGGATCGAAGTGTCGAGCTTGCGCAGCGCCTGGCCGATGTCGACCTCGCCGGTTCGCTCGAGGTCCTCGCGCGTGTAGACGCTGCCGTGCCTCGCCACGCACGGCCGGGCGGACTTGTCGCGCGCGACGATGCGGGTGCCGGTATGACGCAGGCAGTTGCGGTCGGCATCGCGCCGGGCGGCGAGCCGCGCTTCGGTGGCGGTGAGCGGGGTTTCATCAGCGGACGCATCGGTCGCCTCGACCTGCGCCTGTACGACGCTGTCGAGGGCAACGGTGCTGACCGCCTGCGCCGAAACGGTGAACCCGGCGAGGCTGAGCACGCCGGCGCCGAGCAGGCAGGCCAGCGGGCGTGGGGTCGGACGAGTCATGGCTCACCTCGCAACTGATTCGTTCGGCAACCATACGCCGCCCGCGGCGAGAGGGAAGCCGATTGGCGGCTGTCGTTCAAGCGACATCCAAGCGGCGTGCTGCTCTCGGTAATATCCGGCCGCTATCATTGGCGGATGTCGACCCTTCGCACCGCGGCAACGGCCGCATTTCTCGCACTCACCCTCGTTGCCTGCAGCGCCTTGCCGACCACCACGTCGGCGCCATCGGCTGCCACGGTTGCAACGCCACCGGTGCTGCTGGTTTCGCTGGACGGTTTCCGCCCGGATTACCTGGAACTGGGCATCACCCCGAACCTCAACCGGCTCGCCGCAGGTGGCGTGCGCGCGGAATGGATGAACCCCTCGTACCCGACGCTGACGTTCCCAAACCACTACACCGTGGTCACCGGCCTGCGCCCGGATCACCACGGCATCATCCACAACACGATCAGCGATCCCGAACTGGGCGAATTCAGCCTGGGCAACCGCGCCGCCGTGGCCGACGGACGCTGGTGGGGCGGCGAGCCGATCTGGGTCGGTGCCGAGAATGCCGGCCTGAAGACGGCAACGATGTTCTGGCCCGGCAGCGAAGCGGAGATCCGCGGCGTGCGGCCGACGCGGTGGCTGCCGTTCGACGAGTCGTTGCCGGTCGATGCGCGCGTGGACATGATGCTGGGCTGGCTGGGCGAACCCGCGGCGACGCAGCCAAGGTTTGAGACGCTG
>DATHRJ010000058.1:0-7583 GCA_035465455.1 Lysobacter sp. | reverse complement strand
CGACACCATCGCCGCGGCCGATCTGCCCGATGGCGCCGAGTACTACGATTTCCTGGCCGGCCAGGTCACCACCACCGACCTCACCGCCAACCAGATCCACGAAATCGGCGTGAAGGAGGTCGCGCGGATCCGCGCCGACATGGAGCAGGTCAAGGACGAAGTCGGCTTTGCCGGCCGCCTGAACGAGTTCTTCGACCACCTGCGCACCGACCCGAAGTACTTCCACGAGTCGCCCGAGGCGCTGCTGGAGGCCTACCAGGCCATCTCCAAGCGGATCGATCCGGAGCTGGTCAAGGTGTCGAAAATGATCCCGCGCCTGCCGTACGGCGTGCGTCCGATCCCGGACAACATCGCCCCCGACACCACCACCGCGTACTACCAGCCAGGTGCCGTCGACGGCAGCCGCGCCGGTTATTACTACGTCAACCTGTACAAGCCCCAGGTGCGGCCGAAGTGGGAAATGATGGCGCTGTCGCTGCACGAAGCCGTGCCCGGGCACCACTTCCAGTTCGCCCGCGGCATGGAGCTGCCGGACGTGCCGATGTTCCGCCGGGTCGGGTACTTCACCGCCTACGGGGAGGGCTGGGGCCTGTACGCCGAGCGCCTGGGCTACGACATGGGCCTGTACGACGACCCCTACGATCGCATGGGCCAGCTGGCGTACGACATGTGGCGCGCGGTGCGGCTGGTGGTGGACACCGGCATGCACAGCAAGGGCTGGAGCCGGCAGCAGGCGATCGACTACTTCATGCACAACGCTCCCAAGATGGAGCAGGACGTGGTCAACGAGATCGACCGCTACATCGGCTGGCCGGGTCAGGCGCTGGCCTACAAGATCGGCCAGCTGAAGATCTCCGAGCTGCGCGACCTGGCCGAGACTGAACTGGGCGATCGCTTCGACCTGCGCGATTTCAACGATGCGGTGCTGTCGACCGGCTCGGTGCCGCTGGCGACCCTGGAGACGCACATGCAGGCGTGGATCCAGGAACAGAAGGCCGCCGCCGGCAAGGGCTGAGGCTCGATCGGGCACGGCCACCGCGGCCGCGTCCGCACTGGCCGGCACCGGCCAGGTCAGGCTGGCCCTCCGGTTTGCGGCTGGGGCGCCCAGCTGCCATAATTCGCCGCTTCCCTCGGCTGGTCCGATGGACCCTTGCCCTACCGCGCCCTCCCGGGTGGCGGGGGGCTGCCCCGGCCCCGTTCCAGTGCGGGCCGCTATCCACAAGGAAATACCGATGCGTCATTACGAAGTCGTGTTCCTGGTCCATCCGGACCAGAGCGAGCAGGTTCCGGCCATGGTCGAGCGCTACAAGTCGCTGATCGAGGCGGGCGAGGGCAAGATCCACCGGCTCGAGGACTGGGGCCGCCGTCAGCTGGCGTACCCGATCGCGAACCTGGTCAAGGCCCATTACGTGCTGCTCAACATCGAGTGCAACCAGGCCGTGCTCACCGAACTGGTCGATGGTTTCCGCTTCAACGACGCGGTGCTGCGCCACCTGGTCATGAAGCGCGATGCCGCCGAGACCGAGCAGTCGCTGATCATGAAGTTCAAGGACGAGAAGGGCGACAAGCCCGACCGCGGTGACCGTGGCGAACGCGGTGAGCGCAGCGAGCGCCGCCCGCGCCGTGATGACGAAAGCGAAGGCGAGTCCGACAAGACCGACGCCACGCCCGCCGACGACAACGTCGAAGCCTGAGGAGCACACCCATGTCCAAGTTCTTCCGCCGCCGCAAGTTCTGCAAGTTCACCGCCGAGGGCGTCACCGAGATCGATTACAAGGATCTCAACACCCTGCGCCAGAACCTCACCGAGACCGGCAAGATCGTGCCGAGCCGCGTGACCGGCACCAAGGCGAAGTACCAGCGCCAGCTGGCCACGTGCATCAAGCGCGCGCGCTTCCTCGCCCTGATCCCGTACACCGACAACCACAACGCCTGAGCCGGTCCGGCTTCGCTTGAAGCCGGCCCCTCATTCGGACAGCGAATGACGCTGCGGGGCCGAGTGCCCCGCTAACGAATACGGAGCAACACCATGCAACTGATCCTCCTGCAGAAAGTCCAGAACCTCGGCAACCTCGGCGACAAGGTCGACGTGAAGCCGGGTTACGGTCGCAACTTCCTCGTGCCGCAGGGCAAGGCCGTGCCGGCCAACGCGAAGAACCTCGCCGAGTTCGAGGCCAAGCGTGCCGATTACGAAGCCAAGGCCGAGTCCGTGCATGCCGATGCCGAAGCCCGCAAGGCCAAGCTCGAGGATGCCTCGGTGACGATCCACGCCAATGCAGCCGCCGAAGGCAAGCTGTACGGCTCGGTGACCGCGCGCGACATCGCCATCGCCCTGACCAAGGCCGGTTACCCGGTCGAGAAGTCGGAAGTGATCATGGGCGAGGGTGCCCTGCGTCGCACCGGCGAGTACGACATCCTGCTGCACCTGCACGCCGACGTGGAGACCACCGTCAAGGTGATCGTCGCGGGCGAGCCCGCCTGATCCGCGGATCACGCAAACCGGTCTGACGAGGGCGCCGAAAGGCGCCCTTCGTTTTTGCGGCGCCCCGTAGCCCGGGTAAGCAAAGCGCGCCCGGGACCGCACAGGGGCCCGTGACCTCGCCGGGTCGCCCGGGTGCGCTGCGCTTGCCCGGGCTACAGGAGCCTGCACGCCCCGCGGGAATTCCAGTCGCTGGCCGCGTGTGCGTACGCGGGTGACGCGGGTCGCAGCCGGCGAGACGGCGGCATGCGATCAACCAAAGGCGATCGGCCCCGCGGCTCGCTATCGGGATCGCGGGAATCTTATCCCGGTGATATCCACAGACTTATCTGCAACGCAGGGGCGACCGCGGCGACTAGGATGCACGTCCGGTCGCACGTCCATGGCCGCGGTCATCAAGGGGAATCATCGGAATGAATGCACGTGCGGGCTTCCGCGGGCGCGGCGACAAACGTTTCGAGACCCGCGCCGAGCTGCGCGTCGACCAGCTCCGGCTGCCGCCGCAATCGGTCGAGGCCGAACAGGCGGTGCTGGGTGGGCTGATGCTCGCGCCCGACGCCTACGACCGCGTCGCCGACCAGCTGACCGAGCCCGACTTCTACCGCCGCGATCACCAACTGATCTTCCGCGCGATCCGCGAGCTCGCCGAGAAGAACAAGCCATTCGATGCGGTGACGCTGGGCGAGTGGTTCGAATCCCAGGGACTGGCCGAGCAGGTCGCCGGCGGCGCGTACCTGATCGAGCTGGCCAGCACCACGCCGTCGGCGGCGAACATCGTCGCCTATGCCGAAATCGTGCGCGACAAGGCGGTGCTGCGGCAGCTGATCGAGGTCGGCACCGAGATCGTCAACGACGGGTTCCAGCCCGACGGCCGCGACAGCAGCGAAATCCTCTCCAACGCCGAGCAGCAGGTGTTCGCGATCGCCGAGGCCGGCGCGCGCGGGCGCACCGACTTCACCCCGGTCAACAAGGCGCTGTCGGAGGCATTCGACGTGCTGCAGACCCGCTATGCCAACGGCGGCAGCGTCACCGGCCTGCCGACCGGCTACACCGAATTCGACGAAATGACCGCCGGCCTGCAGCCCACCGACCTGCTGATCCTGGCCGCGCGTCCGGCGATGGGCAAGACCACGCTGGCGCTCAATATCGCCGAGCACGCCGCGATCCGCACCAAGAAAGCGGTGATCGTGTTTTCGATGGAAATGTCGGCAAGCCAGCTCGCGCTGCGCCTGATCTCCTCCAACGGCCGCATCAACGCCCAGCGCCTGCGCAATGGCCAACTCGAGGAGGAGGACTGGAGCCGGGTCACCGGCGCGATCAAGATGCTGCGCGACGCCAAGATCTTCATCGACGACACCCCGGGCCTGTCCCCCGATGTGCTGCGCGCCAAGGCCCGCCGGCTCAAGCGCGAGCACGACGTCGGCCTGATCGTGATCGACTACCTGCAGCTGATGGCGGTGCCCGGCAACAGCGAGAACCGCGCGACCGAGATTTCGGAGATCTCGCGGTCGCTCAAGCACCTGGCCACGGACCTCAACGTGCCGGTGCTCGCGCTGTCGCAGCTCAACCGCTCGCTGGAGTCGCGCGCCGACAAGCGCCCGGTGATGGCCGACCTGCGCGAGTCCGGAGCGATCGAGCAGGACGCGGACGTAATCGTGTTCATCTACCGCGACGACTACTACAACAAGGAAGCGTCGCCGGACAAAGGCCTGGCCGAGATCATCATCGGCAAGCAGCGAAACGGCCCGACCGGTTCGTTCAAGCTGAAGTTTTTCGGCGAGTACACGCGCTTCGACAATCTCTCGCACGATTCGATCGGCAGCTTCGAGTAGCTGCACCGCTGCCAGCGTCGCCGGCGCCTGACCGCCGGCCGATCGCCGCGTCGCACTAGAATGACCGCATGGCCAGACCGACCTCCGCCACGATCCACACCGACGCGCTGCGCCACAACCTCGGCCAGGTGCGTGCCCGCGCGCCGCACAGCCGGGTGATGGCGGTGGTCAAGGCCGATGGCTACGGCCACGGACTTGAGCGGGTGGCGCGCGCGCTCGGCGGCGCCGATGCCTTCGGCGTTGCGGCGCTGTCGGATGCCGAGCGCCTGCGCGCGGCCGGGCTGTCGCAGCCGATCGTGCTGTTGTCGGGGTTCAACGAGCCCGACGACCTGCCGCGCTTGCGCAGTCTGGGCGTGGAAACCGTGGTCCACCACTTCAGCCAGATCGAGATGCTGGAGCAGTCCACCGGCACCGAGCCGGTGCGCTGCTGGCTCAAGCTCGACACCGGCATGCACCGGCTGGGGTTCGCGCCCGCGGACGTGCGCGCCGCGCATGCGCGGCTGCGGGCAATTGCCGGCGTCGCCGACGACATCGTGCTGATGAACCACTTCGCCAGTTCCGATGAATTCGCCGATGAGTTCACCGGCGGCGGGATCGATGAAAACCAGACCCGCCGGCAGATGCGGGTGTTTGCCGAAGCCACCGCCGGCCTGGCCGGCGAGCGCACCTTGTCCAACTCGGCTGGCGTGCTCGGCTGGGTCGATGCGCATGCGCAGTGGGTGCGTCCCGGCGGCGCGCTGTACGGGATGTCGGTGGTGCCGGACACGAGCGGTGCCGACTTCGGCCTGCGTCCGGCGATGACGCTGGCGACGCGCCTGATCGCGGTCAATCGCGTCGCCCGCGGTGAACGCATCGGCTACTCGGCGACCTGGGAGTGCCCGGAAGACATGCCGGTCGGCGTGGCCGCGATCGGCTACGGCGATGGCTACCCGCGCGCGGCGCCGGCAGGCACGCCGGTGCTGGTTGGCGGACAGCGGACCCAGTTGATCGGGCGGGTGTCGATGGACCTGATGACGATCGACCTGCGCGGGATCGACGCGGCAGTCGGCGACCCGGTGACGCTGTGGGGGCCGGAGCTGCCGGTGGAGGCGATCGCCGCCGCGGCCGGCACGATCGGCTACGAGCTCACGTGCTCGATCACGCGAAGGGTGCGTTTCGTCGAGCAGTGATGCGTCCCTGAGGGGACGCTTTGGGCATACTGCCGCCATCGCCAGTGACGACAAATCGATGCCGATCGCGCTCGTGTGGTTCCGCAACGACCTGAGACTGGATGACAACCCGGCCCTGCGCGCGGCGATCGAAGGCGGCTACACGCCGCTGCCGGTGTACCTGCATGCGCCGTCCGAGGCGGGCGACTGGCGGCCTGGTCCGGCTTCGGACGCATGGCGGCACCGTTCGCTCGCCGCGCTCGACCTCGACCTGCGCCAGCACGGCTCGCGGCTGCGGCTGTTCTCGGGCCCCAGCCTGGCGACCCTGCAGACACTGGTTGCCGCGACCGGCGCCGAGGCGGTGTTCTGGAACCGGCGCTACGAGCCGGCATTCGAGAAACGCGACGCGCAGGTCAAGCAGAAGCTGCGCGGGCAGGGGCTGCGCGTGGAGAGCTTCAATTCCAGCGTGTTGTCCGAGCCGTGGACGATCAAGACCAAACAGGGCACGCCCTACAAGGTGTTCACCCCGTACTGGCGCGCCGCGCTCGCCGACTGGCGGCCGATCGCCACCTGGGACGCGCCGCCGTCGCTCGCCAGTACCCGGGAAGGTCCCGAGGGCCTTGCCCTGGAGGCCCTGAAGCTGGCGCCGACGCGGGCATGGGACAAGGGATTCTGGCAACACTGGCAGCCGGGGGAAGCTGGCGCCGTCGCCGCGCTGGAGACCTTCATCGAAGGCGCGTTGCGCGGCTACCAGCAGCAGCGCGACCGCCCCGACCGCGTCGGCACCTCGCGGCTGTCGCCGCACCTGCACTTCGGCGAGATATCGCCATGGCGCGTGGTCCAGGCATTGGAAGCGCAGCGCGGCCGCGCCAATAGCCTCGACATCGACACGGCGATCAAGCAACTGGGCTGGCGCGATTTTGGCCACCACCTGTTGCACCATTTTCCGCAGACGCCGGACCTCAACTTCAACCCGCGCTTCAACGATTTCGACTGGGCCGGCGTGGTGCCTGAAGCGCTCGCCGCCTGGCAGCAGGGCCGCACCGGGGTGCCGATCGTGGACGCCGGGATGCGCGAGCTCTGGGCGACCGGGTGGATGCATAACCGCGTGCGAATGATCGTCGGCAGTTACCTGACCAAGCACATGCGCTACCACTGGCGACACGGTGCGCGCTGGTTCTGGGACACGCTGGTCGATGCCGACCTGGCCAACAACACGATGGGCTGGCAATGGGTGGGCGGTACCGGCGCCGATGCGGCGCCGTATTTCCGCGTGTTCAACCCGGTGACGCAGGCTTCGAGGTTCGATCCCGACGGGCGCTACATCGCGCGCTGGGTGCCGGAACTGGCGGCGGTGCCGACGCCGCAGCGGTTTGCGCCGTGGCGCGAGCCGGCGATGCTGCGACGCCTGGCGCCCGGGTATCCCCCGCATCCGCTGGTGGACCTGGCATCGGGCCGCGACGCGGCGCTCGCGGCGTACCGCAAGCAGCGTCAATAACGTCCAGGGTCGCGACCGCGGGCCGACTGGACAACCTGAACGGGAGAAGCGGCCGTCACCCGGCCACCACGGCGGCCTGATTAGTTTGTCGCGGTCATTCAGGCTCATCGCCAAAGGATCCGAAACCCATGAAGAACCAGACCAAGCTCGCCCTGGCCGCAGCCATCCTCACCGCCACCCTCGCCGGTTGCGCCACCACCGGTGGCGGTTATTACGGCCAGCAGCAGCCGCAGCAGGACAACGATAACAACCGCACCCAGAAGGGCGCGATCATCGGTGCCGTAGCCGGTGCCGTAGCCGGCCTGCTGAGCGGCGACGACGCCACCGAGCGCCGCCAGCGCGCGCTGGTCGGTGCGGGCGTCGGTGGCCTCGCCGGCGGCGCGATCGGCAACTACCAGGACCGCCAGGAACGTGCACTGCGCGAGCGCATGGCAGGTACCGGTGTGGACGTCGTGCGCCAGGGCGACAACATCACCCTGAACATGCCGGAGAACATCACGTTCGGCTTCGACCGCTCGGATCTGCAGCCGCAGTTCTACCCGGTGCTGGATCGCGTTGCCGACACCCTCACCGAGTACAACCAGACCGTGGTCGAGGTCGCTGGCCATACCGACAGCAAGGGCACC
>DATHRJ010000057.1:0-15987 GCA_035465455.1 Lysobacter sp. | reverse complement strand
GTACTGGTCATCGGATGTCTCCTGTTGCGGGAACGGGGAATTGGCGCGAGCAACAACGTGCGCGCCCACCATCCGCCGCCGGACTTCCACCGTCGCACACGGGCGGTCAACGCGCCGCGATCACGCACGCC
The DNA here is from genome assembly GCA_035465455.1 of Lysobacter sp. Taxonomy (GTDB): domain Bacteria; phylum Pseudomonadota; class Gammaproteobacteria; order Xanthomonadales; family Xanthomonadaceae; genus Lysobacter_K. The sequence continues at coordinate 15,856 of DATHRJ010000057.1, read as the reverse complement.
GCCGGCTGATGGAGTCATGCCTTACCCGGTCGACGGCAAGCGCTGAAGAAAGTGATCCCCGACGCGGTTCGCAGCGCCGCGCTGGAACCCGCTGTCCAGGCCGTTGGTACGAGCCGGTGCCGCATCGGCTTATCCTTGTGACCGAATGGCGCGGACGGATCCTCCGTCTGTGGAGGAGAACCGGGTGTTCCAAATCGCCGTTGTCTGCCTGGTGCTGACCGCGCTGCTGGCCTACGTCAACCTGCGCTTCATCGGGCTGCCCACCACCATCGGGGTGATGGCCGTTGCCCTGCTGCTCTCGCTGGGGCTGATCGGCCTGGACCGGATCGGGTTTGGCGCACTGCACGACTACGAGGCCGCATTCCTGGCCTCGATCGATTTTTCCGACGTGCTGATGGAAGGCATGCTTTCGGTGCTGCTGTTCGCCGGCGCGCTGCACGTGGACCTGAGCCGGTTGCACGACTACCGCTGGCAGGTCGGCGCACTGGCCGTGGTGGGCACCGCGCTGTCGACCCTGATCGTCGGTGCCGGCGTGTGGTGGCTGCTGCCGATGGTCGGCCTGTCGATGCCCTTCCTGTATTGCCTGGTGTTCGGCTCGCTGATCTCGCCCACCGACCCGATCGCGGTGATCGGCATCCTCAAGTCGGCCGGCGCGCCGCGCAATGTCGAACTGGTGGTGTCGAGCGAGTCGCTGTTCAACGACGGCGTCGGCGTGGTGCTGTTCTCGCTGCTGCTGGCGATCGCCACCCAGGCGCATGCGCCCAGCCTGGGCGATGCCGGCATGCTGATGCTGCACGAGGCCGGCGGTGGCCTGCTGCTGGGCGGCATCCTGGGCGCGCTGTTGTTCGTGCTGTTGCGCAGCGTCAACGACTACAAGGTCGAAGTCCTGCTGACCGTGGCCGGCGTGCTTGGCGGCTACGAGCTGGCGCAGATGCTGCATGTCTCCGGGCCGCTGGCCATGGTGGTGGCCGGGGTGATCATCGGCAACCACGGCCGCGCGATGGCGATGTCCGACACCACCCGCCACCACATCGACATGTTCTGGGAACTGCTCGACGAGATCCTCAATGCGGTGCTGTTCGTGCTGATCGGGCTGGAAATCGTGGCGATCCAGTTTCCCGGCCACATGTGGCTGGCCGCGGTGGTGGCGATCACGGTCACGCTGGCCGCGAGGCTGATCGCCGTCGGGCTGCCGGTGCGGCTGCTGCACCGATGGTTCCGGCTGCCGGACGGGGCGTGGAAGGTGCTGACCTGGGGCGGGTTGCGCGGCGGCATTTCCGTCGCGCTGGCGTTGTCGCTGCCGCCGGGCCCGGAACGGCAACTGATCCTGTCGCTGACCTACGCCGTCGTGGTGTTCTCGATCCTGGTCCAGGGCCTGTCGATCCGGCGCGTCATCCGTTCCATCTAACGCCCGCGCGCCGCGCGTCCCAGCACCTCGAGCAGGCGGTTGGGATAGTCGGTGAAGATCCCGGAGACGCCGGCGTCGACGAGGGTGCGCATGCGTACCGGGTCGTTCTCGGTCCAGGCGGCCACGCCGTAGCCGGCGTCGCGCAACGCGTCGATCATGTCGGAGTCGAGCTCCCCGCTGGGGGACTGGAAGCCAAGCGTGTCGTCATCGCCGTGGCAGCCAACGATATACGTGCCCGCGCCGAGCATCGCCAGGTACGCCGCCGGGCGATGCAACCGGTCGCTGCTCAGCACCGCCAACTCGATGTCCGGCGCCAGCGCGCGCATGCGCGCGAGCTGGCGGTGGTCGAACGAGGACACCACCACGGCACCTCGCATGGCCAGCCGATCGATGTCCGACAGCACGCGCTCGGCCAGCTCCGGCCACAGGCGGGGGATGGATTTCAACTCCACATGCACCTGCAGACCGTGCTGCCGGCAGCAGTCCAGGGCCTCGACCAGCGTCGGCACGCGGATCGTCCCGGACGCGTAATTGCGCGCGTCGCGTTCGTCGCACCAGGCCGAGCGCTCGTCATCGGACAGCGTGCGCAGGAACGGCTGTCGCGCCTTCGGCGGCAGCGACAATTCCCGCGCGAACCAGCTGCCGGCGTCGAGTTGGCGCAGCTCGTCCAACGTGAAATGCCAGGAGTTCCAGGGCGCGCGGTGCGGGAAACGGGCTTCCACATCGGAACAGCGTCGCAGGTCGCTGTCGTGCCAGACGAAGGGCATGCCATCGGCGGCTAGCTGCACGTCCAGTTCGACGGCATCCGCGCCGATGACGAAAGCCTTGTCGAAGGCCTCAAGGGTGTTTTCCGGCGCGAATGCCCGGGCGCCGCGATGAGCGATAACGATCACACGTCAATCCTCGAGGGGGGATGCGCACGTGGAACGAGGTCAGGTTCGCTTCCAGTCTGCCAGTGAACTGATCCTATCGGCGCAGTTGCTGCTAACCGTCGGCGCGGACCCGCCGGAACATCATCAGCAGGGTGATGTCGTAGCTGATCTTCAACACCCCGCAGGCCAGCAGCGGCGCTGCCAGCCAACCGGCGGCGAACAGCGCGCCGCCCAGCGACGGACTCAGTGCCGAGGCCAGGCTGCGCGGCACCGCGGTGTAGCTGGCCGCCGCGCTGCGTTCGGCCGGCGTGACCACCGCCATCACGAACGCCGCGCGGGTCGGCACATCCATCTGCGACAGCGCCGCCCGGACGAACAGCAAGCCCAGCGCCAGCTGCATCGATGGCGCGAACGCCGCTGCGATCAGCGCCAGGCTGGCCGGGATGTGGGTGAACACCATCGTGTTCAACAGCCCGATGCGTCGTGCCACCACCGGCGCCGCCAGCTGCGACAGCGCGCTGAGCAGTCCGGCCCAGAAGAAGAACGTCGCCGCCTGCGCCAGCGACAGGCCGAAGCGTTCGAACAGCCACAGCGCCAGCAGCGACTGCACCAGCAAACCGCCGGCGAACGCGTCGATCGAGAACAACGCCGCCAGCCGACCGACGACGCGGCGCGACTCGCCCAGCGCCACCGGCGGCTCGCGCCGCTCGCCTGCAGCCGGCCCCGGCAGGCGCGCGTACAGCAGCCAGATCGCCACCCCGGCCAGGCCATACACCACGAACATCACCCGCAGCGCCGGCAGCAACCCCATGCCCAGGTGCACCAGATTGTCCGGCACCGCCGCCGCGAGCGAGCCCACCGCCGCGCACAGCGCGCCGGTCAGGGTGTAGCGCGCAAACAGCGACGTGCGCGCCGGCCCCTGCGCGGCGTTGGCCAGCCGCATGTGCTCCAGCGGCAGGAACACGCTGACGTCGCCGCCGCTGGGATTCAACGTGCCCACGAACGCCACCACCAGCAACGGCCAGAACGCCGACAAGCCGGCAAAGCCGAGCCCGGTCAATGCCATCAGCAGTCCCGCCGCACGCAGCAACCGACCGTAGTGCAGGCGATGCCCCCATCGGCCCACGGCCAGCGTCATCAGCGCCGAGCCCAGCAGCGTCGCGGAACTGAGCACGCCCACGTGCCAGACATCGAAACCCAGCGCCAGCAGGTAGGCCGGCAGCAATATCGCCACGAAACCATCGACCGCGGCGCGCAATCCGCGCCCGACCAGCAGCAGTCGTGTCTCGCGCGAATGCGGCGATGCGATCGCTCGGTCCTGTGCAGGGGGCATATGCCGACACCTCGCCACTGACGCGCGTCCACCGACGTGCCCATCCACGATAGTGGAACCTCGCGGCAGGCGCGCTGCGACCCGGGCGAAGCGCCCTCGTCTACGAACCTGACCCCGTTCTCCGGGATCGTGCGAGCACTGGCTGGCGAGCGAAGCTGGCCCCGTTCACCCCCGTGGCCGCCCCAGGCGCCCATTTATCGTTACGCCTAACTGCGGATCACTCCCCTCGCACACCCGGCCCGCGTCGAGCGGTTGCTGTGTCTCCAGGGCCATGTCCACCAGTGCATTCCCTCCATCCGCTCCACGCCTCCAGCCCAAGGAATCTGCCATGTCGCCATCCATGATGATGAGAACCCCTCGCACGGCCCTGTTGCCGCTCGCAATCGGCCTGATGTTCGCTGTCGGCAGCGTTGCCGCGGCCGAGCCCACCGGCGTCGCCGCCGAGGTCATTGCGGCAGCCAAGGCGCAATGGGCCGCCGAGAACGACAACAAGCCCGCTTCGCAGTCGATGTCGTCGATTGCCGACGACTACACCGAATTCAACCCCGTAGTGCCGACCCTCGTGGAAGGCAAAGCGATGGCGGCGAAGTTCTACACCGCCTCGCTGGAAGCCGGCGACAAGAACCTGGTCTCGGAAATGGTCAACCCGAACGTGCAGGTGTACGGGGATACCGCCATCCTGACCTACAACTACGCCGGGATAACCAAGGACAGCGCCGGCAAGATGCACAACAACGTCGCCAAGTCGACGCGTGTCTACGTGAAGCAGGGCGGCGACTGGAAGTTGGTGCATGCCAACTTCGCGCCGGTGGTGCCCCCGACCCCGTAGGCAGCACGTGCGTCACGTGCAGGCACGCGCGCCCGTGCCGGAGGGCAGCGGGCGCGGATGCCGCTGATTGGCGGGCCATGCATGGTCGATGGCCCGCTGTCCGCTGCTGCCGGGCGGCGGCGTTGTCCATGGGACCCCCGTTTGGATGTGACTGACAAGGAGAGCACCGTGAAACTCAGCATGATCCTGATGTCTGGATTGCTGGCCGGAGTCGCCGCAACCGCCAATGGCAACGAGACGATCGCAGCCGCGCAGGACGCCGAGCAGGCCGCGACCAGCGCCGCCGCGGCGGACAGCAGGCCCTACAAACACCGGATGTCGTTTCCCGCGGGAGCGCTGTCGTACTTCCCGACATCGACCACCATCACCCAGGGTGGGGATGGCCTCGATTGGAGCGCACCGGGAGGAAGCGTGACGCTGACGGTCCGCAGACCGCTGGATTATTCGGGCGGGAATGTCCGGCTCACCTTGTTCCACTACGTGCTGGATGAAGGCGATGGCGACCTCTGGTTTGGCATCACGCCGGTGGCGTTCAGCAACGGTAATTTTTTCGAGACCTACGACGGCGTGGCGACCGACAGCGTTCCTGCCCCGTTGACCGGCGATGTGCTGCTTGAGCAGTCGGCAGTGATTCCACCGACAGGACTGGGACCTTTCGCCAAGGGCGACTGGTGGTACTTCACCATCGGCCGCAACGGCGCGTTTTCCGGCAGGCTGACGTTGATGTCGGTGTCACTGGACTATTACTAGAAGTGCCGCCACTGGCTGCCCGCCTCTTCTCTGGAACCCTTGCGGGCACTCACGCCAACGCGGCGACCTCGTCCAGCGTCGGGTAGTCGGTGTAGCCCTCGGCGCCGCCGCCGTACAGCGTGTCGCGGTCGACCGGGTTGAGCGGCGCGTCCTCGCGCAGGCGCCGCACCAGGTCGGGGTTGGCGATGTAGTCCATGCCGAACGCGACGGCGTCGGCCTTGCCGTCGCCGACCGTGCGTGCGGCCAGTGCGCGGTCGTAGCCGTTGTTGACGATCCAGCCGCCATGGAACTTCGCCCGCAGCGCGGCGTAGTCGAACGGGGCGATGTCGCGCGGGCCGCCGGTGGCGCCCTCGATGATGTGCAGGTACGCCAGGCCGATCGGGTCCAGCCGCTCGACCGCGCGCTCGAACAGCGGCTGCGGATCGGAATCGTGCGAGTCGCTGGCCGGGGTCACCGGCGACAGGCGCACGCCGACGCGGTCGCCACCGATTTCGTCGGCGACCGCCTGCACCACCTCGACCAGGAAGCGCGTGCGGTTGTCGATGCTGCCGCCGTACGCGTCGCTGCGGTGGTTGCTGCCGTCGCGCAGGAACTGGTCGATCAGGTAGCCATTGGCGCCATGCACCTCGACCCCGTCGAAGCCGGCCGCGATCGCGTTGCGCGCCGCGCGGCGGAAGTCCTCGACGATCGCGGGGATCTCGTCGATGTCCAGCGCGCGCGGCGCGGACACGTCGACGTAGCCCTGCGGCGTGAACGTCTTGGTGTCGGCACGGATCGCGCTCGGCGCGACCGGAACCTCGCCCGGTGGCAGCAGGCTCACGTGCGACACGCGGCCGACGTGCCACAGCTGCACCACGATGCGACCGCCGCGACGGTGCACGGCGTCGGTGACCTGCTTCCAGCCGGCGACCTGCGCGTCGGTGAAGATGCCCGGGGTGTCGACGTAGCCCTGCGCCAGCGTGCTGACCTGGGTGGCCTCGGTGATGACCAGTCCGGCGCTGGCGCGCTGGCCGTAGTACTCGGCCGCCATCGCCAAAGGCACCAGCCCGGCACCCGCGCGGCTGCGGGTGAGCGGCGCCATCACGATGCGGTTGGCCAGTTCGAGAGCCCCGAGCCGGATCGGCTCGAAGAGACTGCGCTGAAACGATGCGGCGGGCGACGACGGCGTCGGGGTGCTGGGGGTATGGCTCATGCAAAGTCCTTGGAAAGTGTCCGGCGGTCGCGATGGCGCGGCGACCCCCCGGAGGCAGGTGGTATCGACTGGACCTATCCATGGGGGCCAGGCGCCACGACTGCAGGATGCACGGCTGCAACGGTGTGTTGCCGCGGACCTGCCGCAAACAAATGCCGTTGCTGTAGACGACCGATGCGCCTGCACGTCCGGGCAGCCGGAAGTGCACGCTGACCGCTGCTTTCGCTTGGCTTTGACGCACCACCAACGTCCCGCGGCCTACGCTGCGACGTCGTTCCCCAGGAGGCGATTGCCATGGCCAACAGACAGGATCAGACCGGGTCGCGGACGGCCAGCAGATCGGGGCCGATCGCGCTGCGCCACGACGCCACACAGGCCAAGGCCAAGCTCCACGTCACCTCACCGGATTTCGATGCGGACGGCGCCATTCCCGAGCGCCACACCGCCTACGGCGAAGGCCGCTCGCCCGCGCTGCGCTGGAAACCGGTCAGCGCTGCGGGCTCCTATGCGGTGCTGGTGGAGGACCCCGACGCGCCGACTGCGATGCCGTTCGTGCACTGGCTGGCGTGGAACATCCCGGCCGATACGCACGAACTTCCCGGCGACATCCGTGTCGACGTCGCCTCGCCGATGCCGGCTGGCATGCGCCAGGGTCGCAACGACCGTGGTGGCATCGGCTGGTTCGGTCCGCGTCCACCCGCGGGCGATCCCCCGCATCACTACCACTTCGAAGTGCTGGCGCTCGACGCGATGCTCGACCTGCCCGACGGCGCCACGCGCGAGGAGTTGCTCGCGAACGTCGACGGCCACGTGATCGCCAAGGGAGACCTTGTGGGGACCAGCCAGGCGCCGACGCAGCAGTAGGCCCTCGGCGACGCGCACCGTGCCAGCTGGCTGCCGGCACGGAGCTTGCCGGCCGACCAGCGGACGGCCGGAGGCAGGATGCTACCCCGTTCATAAGACAGAGCAGCGTGGACACGCCCTCGTGGGCCCGACCACGCTTGGCCGCTACTACGGAATGCGCTTTCGCCGACGAGGTGCCGGATGAACCTGATCTATTCGCACAACTTCAGCGCCGCGCGCGCCTTCGCCCTCGACCAGGAACTCGTGCCGGGCGACTGGAAATGGATCAAGGACTCGCGCGTGCTCAGGGACCACCCGCGCGCCGATATCTTCAAGCTGTCGCGTTGGGAAGCCAACCCGCACCGGGCCGACATCGATCTGGCCCTGCACCACGCCCAGAAAGAGCACCGGCTCGGCACGCTCACCGACTACAGCCGGCCGTACCGGCCACCGTCGGAATGAGCACCCGCCGGTAACGGGGTCAGTTCACGGCCCTGCAATCGGCCGATGGACGCTTCCACCTCTGTCGCAAGACGTAGGCCTTGTTGATCTCGCCCACCTTGCGGTCAATGAGTCGGATGGGGAACGCCGGTTGAACACGGTCAGGTCCACTTTTCCCGCTACAGCGTCTTGAGGTATTCGACGAGATCCGCGCGTTCGGCCGCGGTCAGGCCGAGCGCGAGGGTGTCGTCGTAATGCTCGACCACATCGGCCAGCGTGGCCGCGCTGCCGTCGTGGAAATACGGCGGGTGCTGCCAGAGGCCGCGCAGCGGCGTGGTGCGGTAGGCCTTGTTGACGGTGCGCGCGGCGTACGCGCCGTCCATGCCGGTCTCCTCCGGCGCGTGCAATTTGCCGGCGTTGTTGTCGGTACGGGTCGAGCCGACGTGGCAGCCCATGCAGTTGCGCGCGAACACCGGGAACCCGCGCCGTGCGGCGACGCGGTCGAAGCTGCCCGCCGGCGGCGGTGGTGCCTCCAGGCTGAGCTGGTACGCGCGCAGCGCCGGCAGTTTCGCGGTGACGAGGTCGGGCGTGTGTTGCACGTCGATGCCCAGGCGCGGATCGGAGAAGTTGCCCTGGCCGCCCATCTGGGTCACGGCGACGTAGGCGTTCCAGTACGACACCGGGCCGTCGCCGGTGAACGTCTCGTTGCGGATGTGGCGCAGTCCGTAGGCCGGCGGCAGCACGATCGGCGTGCTGAGACCGTCGATGTTGAAGCGCGGATCGTACTTGCCCGGGCCCCAGCTCGTGTACACCGCCTTGGCTTCCGGCGGCACGGCCGGCGACAGCGCGATGATCGCGCCCGGGTCGAGGTCCACGTTGGGCCAGCCGTCCATGCGGCGGCCGATGCCGGGCCCGACCGAGTCGTCGACGCTGGAATGGCACAGCGCGCAGGTGATGCCGAGCCGCGTGATGCGGTTGTCGTCGTCGACGACGGCCTTGATGCCGACGACCGCGTCAAGCTTCAGCAGCGCCGCGGTGGTGGCCGGGTCCGACAGATCCGCGGTCTCCAGCAGGCCCGGCGGCAGCGCCTCGGAATCGACCTTGAGCCCGACCGCGAGCGCGCTGACCGGATCGATCGTCGCGACCACCTCGTGCATGCGCAGGCGGTCGGTCCAGAGCTGCTCGTCGCCGAAGGTGTCGAAGCGGAAGATTGCCTTGCCCTGGGCAATCAGCGCCGGCGTCAGTGCCGGGTTCGCGCGGCGCTCGGCAGCCTGCGCCTCGCCCTCCGATGACAGGCCGCAACCGGCGCTCCCCGCGGCCGCAAGCGTGACGAGCAATGCAGGCAGGGCCGGGTGCATAGCGACATTCGACATGACACATCTCCGATGGGTCGCGAAGATGGAAACGGCAGCGCGGATCGACACTGCGTCCGCCTCGCGAGGGGGTGCCCCGGATGCTACCGGCCGCGTGCCGGAAGTCGACCAGGGCATGTGTAAAGCCGTGGTTGCGTATCCGTGACGACCTCCTTACGGTCGTCACCCTGTGCGTCCATCCACGTACGACGACATAACGAACATGACGACCCCATGAGGCCTTGGAGGTCACCCGGTTATTGGTGACCCCATTCTTCGGCTGTCAGTGAACCGCCCCGTTCATGACCGGAGGCAGGATGCCGCCGCGTTCCAACAGGACAGCGCGGCGCGGACACGTCGTCGCGCCCACGACGCCCTCTGCCGCAAGGCCGCCACCACGGCATGTGCCTTCGCCGGCGAGGCACCGGATGAGAGATCTATTCGCACGACTACGCCACCGCGCGTGGGATCGGCGGGCGTTCCAATCGCGAGCTGGTGGCCAAGGTGGAGCCACCCGGACCAATGCCATGCCAGACCGCACCTATAACGCGCTGTTCCTGGGCACAGGCAATGCCGCCCGCAGTCAGATGGCGGAGGCCCTGCTCAATTTCATGGCGAAGGGACGCATTCGCGCTTTCAGCGCGGGCAGTCATCCCGCGTCCCAGGTGCAGCCTCTGGCAGCCGAACTGATCGCTGGCCTAGGGTTTCCGAAAGAGACGCTGCGCACCAAGAGTTGGGACGAGTTCGCCGGTCCCGGCGCGCCGGAAATGGATTTCGTCATCACCCTTTGCGACCGCGTCGCCGGCGAGGCCTGCCCGGCATGGCCGGGTCATCCGGCCGTCGCGCATTGGGGGATCCCGGACCCCGGACTGACGCCTGGCGATCATCACGCTTTCAGGGACGCGTGGCTGGCACTGCATCTTCGCATCGAGCTCCTTCTCGAGCTGCCACTGGAAAAACTCGACCGCATTGCCCGCGAACAGCACCTTCTGCTGATCGGCAACAGTTGAGGAGATCAACGGGGTGCCGGCTGACCCGATCTTCGGGCCACGCCACTCACGCCTCGTACGTGCCGCTACGCAACTTCAACGCTGCGTCATACGCCACATTGATCTGCCTGGATTTGCGCTCGGCCAGTTCCCTCAGTTCGTGGCCCATCTGCGCGACCAGGTCGGGGTGGTACTGGCGGATCTTGCGTTTGTAGGCGGCGACGATGTCTTCGCGCAGGCTGGACTCGGGGATCTCGAGCACCTCGAACCACGCGGCGGAGTCGTTGAGCGATGGGTCCGTTGGGACATGGGCCTGGCCGGAATGCTCGGGCGTGGATTCCGCGTGCTCCGCGAGGACCGCATCGGTCTCCAACAGCGACGGCAGGAACACGGCGACGATCCAGTAGCCCAGTACGAGGCACACCACGATGACGAGGATCTCGGTGAGGGTCATTGCACGCGGCCTCCGGCCAGCAGCCTTTCGCGGTACTGCAGCAGTGTCTGCGCCTGCGGGGTTTCGGACTCCCAGCGGCGCAGCATTTCCTCGATGCGCTGTCCGGCGGCGATGAGCAACGATGGATGGTCGCTTGCACTGATCGCGGGGTAGCCGGTCATTGGCCTCGCCTCGGCGCGCAGGGTCAGCTTGCGCACGATGTTGATCGCCAGCGGCGGGCAGCAGGCGCATTCGAAGGCGAGCGCAGCGCAGTCGCGCCTGGACAGATGCAGCACGCGCCGGCGCTGGAACAAGGTCGCGGCGATGCGCGCGACGGCGCCGTAGACCAATGCAAGCCAGCACAACAGTTCCACCCCGGTGCCGAAGAAATACAGGACCAGCGGCAGCGCGGGGACGAACAACAGCAGCAGCGTGACCGAGGCCGCCTTGAACGGCGCAAGCGCGTTCAAGTAGTGGCCAAGGTGGTCGCGTGCCGCCGGGCCGTCGCCCAGCAACTGCTGCAACGAGACCCGCATCAGCGGCCGGTGCGGCGCCAGCGGGTTCGGCAGGAACGGGCGCCGCCCCGCGACCAGCATCGCCGCACCCGAATGCACCCGCCAGCCGCCGCCGACGCGTTCGAGCATCAGCTCGTCGGCGTACAGCAGCGCGCAGGAGTCCTGCAGATAGAACGCCTGCGCGCCCAGGACCAGCAGAATCTCGAACTGGTAGATCACTTCGGTTCGTTCTTCTTTCCGAACAGCCGCTTCGCCCACACGCCCAGGCCCACGAACAGCGGGATGATGATCTTCCAGGCCGCGGCGAAGAACGCGGCAATCATGCCGAAGAAGCCTTTCTTCGACCCGATCGCAATCGCGCCGCCGGCCACCAGTGCGGCCAGCCCGTACTCGGCGACGTGGTCGCCGGCCTGGTAATCCGCGTAGCGCTCGCCCTGCTTGTACTGGAACCCCTTCAGCGCTTGCTTGAACTCAACCAGGCTGGTGTCGAACTTGTCCGGCGAGGCGACCACCTGGACCGTCATGATGCCCTTCCGGCCCAGCACCCGGGTGTTGTAGTTGATGGTCTGCCTGGCGGCGTCATCCTTGTCCTTCAGGATCGTCGCCCACTCCAGCACCTTGGTCTGCGGGTCGTAGCGCGGCTCGATGTGCCAGCCAACCATCTCCAGCTCGGTCCAGCCGCGACGACGGCGCTCGGCGTTGGATTGCTCCTGGCTGCTCTTCATCGACGCCATCAGCTCGTCCGGGTCGAGCGTCTCGTTGTCCTTGATGTAGCCCTCGGGGCTGAACTCGAAATACGCATCCCAGTCGCCGGATGTCGGCGCGAACAGCTGCTCGCCCTCGGACGGGATGTTTTGCGACATCACCACGTAGCGGGTGGTCTCGTCGGCATCCAGGAACACGTAGTCCTCGGGGATCGCAATCGTCGCGTTGCCGGCGATGGCGCCCGTGGCCGGACCACGCTGCCATTTGAACGCCGGCGCTTCCTCCTGCGCCGTGGCGCCAACGCTGAAACACATCGCCGCCAACAGCAACGACGCCGCAAGCAAGTTCTTCATACCGCCCCCTGATGAATTCCGTTTGTGAACAAACCTGCGGCCCGCTCCCCAGCGGTCGCCGCGTCCCTGCTTCCTTGTACCAGCGCACGGTACCCGAACCCGGGCCCGCGCGCGCCCAGAATTATTCCCAATCCGGGTCCTACAATCGGCTGATGGACTATCAACTGGTCATCAAGCTCTGGCGCAAGTCGCTCGCGGACGAGGCCTTCCTGGCCACGATCGAGAGCGAGCTGAAAAGCGCACTCGGCGACAGCGTGGAGCTGGAGGGCTACGACGTCGGTCCGAAGGAGATCAACCTCTTCATGCTGACCGCCGATCCGCACATCGCATTCCGCAAGGCGCGCGACGTGCTGGAGCGTCAAGGCGTCACCAATGGCCTCTCCGCCGCGTTCCGGCGCCATGGCGGTGCGGAGTTCACTTCGGTGTGGCCGCTGCGGGCGACGCGGAAGTTCAAGTTGCCGTAGTCGGCGACGGTGATGGGCCGGCGGCTCCTGCACAGGCCGCGCCGCTCAAGCGGTGCGCGTGGAGCCAGACAGAAGGGGTCACGGTCGCTGTCCTCGCCGAGCAGAGAGAAAGACCGCGCATGTCGTTCCCCGGACCAATCGGGGCCTCAGCGCGCGCCCGCAAGTGAGACCTGACCGATTTTTTCTGACGCGAGCATCACCCATCCCCCTTCAGACGCTGCATTACCTGTGCGTTCTGGAGACCGGTCAAACCCTTGTGATTGCCGGGCTCCAACGCAAGCACCTTTCGATACGCTTCGATGGCCAGGGCGTAGCGAGCAAGCCGGTAGTACTGCTCTCCCATGTTGTTCCAGAACATGACGTCTGTCGGGTTGATCTGGGTCGCACGGGTCCACGCGGCCAGGGCTTCCTCGGTCCGGCCGAGCCGGGCCAGGCAATTGCCCATGTTGTTCCAGGAGTGCGCGTGATTTGGCCGACGAGCCAGTGCGCGACGGTAGCTGTCGATCGCCAACTGACATCGGCCCATATGGTTGTAGGTGCTGCCCAGGTTGTACAGGACGATGTGGTCGCCCGGGGCGATCCGCAATGCGCGCAGGAACGCTTCCTCGGCCAGGCGGTGTTGTCCGACCTCGCCCTGCGCGAGGCCGAGGTACGTCCATGCATCCAGGCTCCCCGGCTCCGCGGCGGTCCATTGCAGGGCGAGCTCCACCAGCGACTGCCATTTGCCTTGCCGCTTCAGGACATCGACAAAGCCATGCCAGTCCGTGTAACCGCGGAACGGGGTAGGGGGACCGAAGGACACCGGTTGCGTCGCCATCGGCTCGTGTGTGGAGCTGGACCGCGATTGGCCAGCGTCCACATCCGCGGAGTTACCGGGGCGGGTTGTCGTCGTCGCGTTCTGCACCATGGGCTGGGTCGACGTCGGCGATGCAGGCTGCACACTCCCGGCACTGATGACGGTCGCAGCCAGCGGCGGTTCGGGATGGAACGCCTTGTTGCCCAGCAACACCGCGTACGCCAGGGTCATTGCCCACAGCGGACCTTTCGCGCCGGGCAGGCGGCCGAGAATCATCCCGCCCACGGCCAGCACCACCACGACGCACAGCGCAGCCAATCCCGAATAACGCGCGAGCGACGTGCCGATGAACTCCCAGAAGGTGGGTTGCACGGCCTGGTTGTGGCGCGGCAGGGCGTACAACTGCGCTGCAAACAGCACTGCCATCCACAAACCGATGCCGCGCCAGCCCAGCCCCGGCTCCACTTCGGTCATCACCAGCACGGGTGCGATGGGTGGACGCGCGGGAACCGGCACGGCTGCGCCAGCATCTTTCGCGTCCGTAGGCGGCTGTGCGGCAGCGACGGTATCGGGTGGTGGTGCCGCTGTGGCAGGCGAGGCGCCGCCATCTGCCGGGGCAGAATCCGAAGCGACGTTGGCAGTTGGCGCAGCCACGACCTCCTGCACCACTGGCTGGCGCACCATCGCGCGCACCGGTGGCGCTGCAGCCGCCGGTTGCCCAGGCGGCGGCATCACCTGCAGGAGCGATGCGGCCTGCGCGGCGGTAATCGGCGTTGCCGATCCGGGCGAGCGCACCACGTCCGACGCGCGCACCATCCCGGAGGTGAAAAAGGTACGCATCTCGTGCACCTGCATCGGGCCGTACTGCCTGCCGTTGCTGAGCAGCCACCACGCTTCAGGCGCCGCGATCGGTCCGGGCTCGCCGTGTCCCAGCGGCGAACCCTGGTCGAGCGATGCCGACGCGGCAATCGGGCGGCCGCACGACACGCAACTCGCCGCGAACTCGCTCACGTAGAGCCCGCAGTCGGTGCACTTGATCAACGCCATGTCGTCCCCGCTCCTCCCTGAACGGCAAATTTAGCAGGCAATGGAACCAGACGCTTCGCATGAGCCCGTGCGAGGCACAGGTCTACCAGGCGCATACCGCTGGTTCTTGAGTCGACCTGACCCTGTTCCTGGCGGAAGCTCAAGTTGCCGTAGTCGGCGACGGTGATGGGCCACGACGAAATGACGCGCAGCGGCGTGAAGCACTGCGCGTCGCGATCAGAAGTTAAAGGCCGGCGGTGTCCAATGCGACCTTGAACTTGTCGAGGTAGTCGTTGAACGCACGTTCGTATGCCTGTTGCCAGTTCAGATCGCGCCCTGTCTGCACGATGTTCTCACCGTAGCCCAGCACTTCAATAGACCGAGTGCTGTCGGTGGTTGCCTGGATGCTGGTGTTGACGCGAGCCTCGATAGTGCCTGCCCACATGCCCGGCGTGATCCAGGCCCAGAACTCGCCGACATCCACCCGGACCTTCAGCGCGTCGGCAGGTACGGCTTCACCCACGGCAGCCACGCGATAACCACGCTGCTGCAAACCCTGTGTCACCAAACCCCGCGTCAAGCTCTCCACGGTCTTGTCGCCTTCCAGCATGATGTCGCCAATGGCCATGCCATAGCCGTTGCGCTTACGTGCGATCGCCTGGCTGCGCCCTTGGGCATCGAGCGAGTACTTTTCGCCCTTCTTCAACGATGGCGTGCTGGGCTCGTCGGGGTCCTCTTCGAAAGTGCGCTGGTCCGTGACCGCATCGATGACGGCAACTTTGGATGCGGATACGACCGTGCTCTGCGCCGGGATATCCAAGGCGAGCGTGCTGCGACTAGTCGCGCAGGCTCCGAGCAACAAAAAGACTGGTAGCAGCGCCAGCCGCGCGTGCGAATGGATCAGAAGCATGATTGGTCCCCATTAGCGGTCGGTCGACCGCGATGCCACGCTAGCTGAACGACTGCGGTTCGCACTGCAAGAAAAAGTCCTGCCGGTCCCACTGCTTCCACTTCAAACGCTGGTGTTCACTGACCCATTTTCCGTTGCGCTATCGATCAAGTCGCCTTTCAAGCCGGCCTTGAACGACAAGCAGGTCTCCTCGGTAATCCAGAGTCTTGCTGACAGCCGCAAGATCACCATCGATGGCACCAAGGTGACCTACTCGCTGCAGGCGCTACGAAACTGCACTGTGACCCCTGTGCCCCGGCCCGCCAAGCACGCGCGCCGGCAGCATGAGCAAGGCATGCAGGAACGCGAACAACGCCGAGAAGGTGATGCCGACCAGCCGGAACGGCAGCGACACCAGCCACACCAGCGGCCACAACACCAGCGCCAGCAGCGCCAGGGGCCAGCACAGCACCAGTAACAGGCACCACAGCATCAGGGTGAGCAGGGTTTTCATGGTTCGTGGCCTCGCGTTCGATCAGCGCTGCATACGCAGCACCTCCCACGGTCACAAGCAGTTGTTGGTCTGCGCAAGCGGTTTGCGACGAAACCCGGAATGGCGCGATGGAAGCCCATGAGAGGACTATAAAGGGACGAGATGGCGCGCCT
>DATHRJ010000056.1:0-2831 GCA_035465455.1 Lysobacter sp. | reverse complement strand
AAGCTGTCGCTGAGCAAGCCCTGGGCCCGCTGAAGCACCGCATTGCCAGGCGCCGGCTGCCGGCTGCCCGCCCGCGGCCCGATATGGGAGCAATAATCTGGCCGCCGACCGTGCCCCGGCTTCGCCCTGCCCCCGCCTCCGCTAAACTGTCGCCCTTTCCGGCCCCGGCCCGAGCATGAATCCAAACTACCTCGATTTCGAGCAGCCCATCGCCGACCTGGAAACGAAGATCCAGGAACTGCGCCATGCCAGCCACGGTTCGGCGGTCGATGTCGACGCCGAGGTCCACGCGTTGCAGAACAAGCTGCGCATCCGCACGGCGCAGATCTTCCGCGACCTCAACTCCTGGCAGGTGTCGCAACTGGCGCGCCACCCGGCGCGGCCGTACACGATGGATTACCTGCGGGTGATCTGCGACGAGTTCCAGGAACTGGCCGGTGACCGTGCCTACGCCGACGACAAGGCGATCGTTGGCGGGCTGGCACGCATCGACGGCCGCAGCATGGTGGTGATCGGTCACGAGAAGGGCCGCGACACCAAGAGCAAGGTCCGGCGCAACTTCGGCATGCCGCGTCCGGAGGGCTACCGCAAGGCGCTGCGGCTGATGAAGCTGGCCGAACGCTTCCAGCTGCCGGTGATCACGTTCATCGACACCCCCGGCGCCTACCCCGGCATTGGCGCCGAAGAGCGCGGCCAGTCCGAGGCGATCGCGCGCAACCTGATCGAGATGGCCGAACTGAAGGTGCCGGTGATCTGCACCGTGATCGGCGAAGGCGGCTCCGGCGGCGCGCTCGCGATCGGGGTGGGCGACCGCACGCTGATGCTCGAATACAGCACCTACTCGGTCATCACCCCCGAGGGCTGCGCGTCGATCCTGTGGAAGTCCGCCGACAAGGCCAGGGACGCGGCCGAGCAGATGGGCATTACCGCCAAGCGCCTGCTGTCGCATGGCCTGATCGACAAGATCGTGCGCGAGCCGATCGGCGGCGCGCACCGCAACCCGAAGCAGATGGCGACGCGGCTCAAGGCGGTGTTGCTCAACGAGCTCGACGCCCTCGAGGCGCTACCGCTGGGCGACCTGCTGCAGCGTCGCTACGAGCGCCTGCGCGGCTACGGCGCCTACGAGGCCGCCTGACCGGGCACTTCACCACGCGCGCCGGTATTGATCGGGCGGCTCGATCGACGCGCCCAGGCGCCGCGCCGCATGCAGTGGAAAGTACGGGTCGCGGAGCAACTCGCGTGCCAGCAGCACGACGTCGGCCTCGCCCGCCGCGAGGATGCGCTCGGCCTGCTCGGGCTCGGTGATCAGCCCGACCGCACCGGTGGCGATGGAAGCTTCGCGACGGATGCGGGCGGCGAACGGCACCTGGTAGCCGGGCCCGGTCGGGATCTTCACGTCCGGCACCAGCCCACCGCTGGAGACATCGACCAGGTCGACGCCAAGGCCGGCCACAACGCGCGCCAGCTCGATGCTCTGCTCGATGTCCCAGCCGTGCGCGCCATCCGCGGGGGCCCAGTCGGTCGCCGAGATGCGCAGCCACAGTGGCAGGTGCTCCGGCCAGACGTTGCGAATCGCGCCCAGCACTTCGCACAGCAGGCGGATGCGGTTGACGAAGGCGCCGCCGTAGCGGTCCGTGCGCGCGTTAGCCAGCGGCGACAGGAACTCGTGCAACAGGTAGCCATGGGCGGCATGCACTTCCAGAAGTCCAAAGCCCGCATCGCGGGCCCGCCCGGCCGCGGCGGAAAAATCGGAGATCACCCCGGCAATCCCAGCCCCGTCAAGCTCGCGTGGCTGCGGCGAATTGGCCGAAAATGCCAACGGAGAAGGTGCGACCGGGGTCCATCCTCCCTGCGAAGGCGCCAGCGCCTTCCCGCCGCGCCAAGGGGCGTCGGTGCTGGCCTTGCGACCCACATGCGCCAGTTGCATGCCGGCGACTGCGCCCTGCGCGGCAATGAAGGCGGCGATCGGCGCCCAGGCCCGTGCCTGGCGCTCATTCCAGATGCCGGTGTCGCCCGGCGAAATCCGGCCTTCGGCCGAGACCGCGGTGGCCTCGCAGAACACCGCACCGGCGCCGCCCACCGCGCGACTGCCCAGGTGCACCAGATGCCAGTCGTCGGGCATGCCGTCCGTCGCGGAGTACTGGCACATCGGCGACACCACGATGCGGTTGCGCAAGGTGATCCCGCGTTGCACGAACGGCTCGAACAGCTTCGACACGGCGGCACTCCGGATGCGAAACAACGGACATTAACCGGCTGGACCGCTCTTGCGGCGCAGTGCCGGATTGCTGCGTTCCGTGGTCGTGGCACCATCGGCGCATGACCGTCCGTCCCGTGGCCTTGCCCGCTGCCCTGAACCCGTTGCCGCAGGCGCCGCTGTGCGTGGGCTACAGCGGCGGCCTGGACTCGACCGCGCTGCTGCATGCACTGGCCGCACTGCCGGCGGCGCGGCAGGCAGGCCTGCGCGCATGGCATGTGCATCACGGCCTGCACGAGCACGCCGACGAGTGGGCCGCGCATTGCCAGTCGACATGCCACGCACTCGGGATCGCATTGACCGTCTCGCGCGTGGAGGTCGCACCGCGCGGACAGGGCCGGGAAGCGGCGGCTCGGCATGCGCGCTACGCCGCATTCGCCGATGGCCTGGGCGACGGCGAAGTGCTGGTGCTCGCCCATCACCGCGACGACCAGGCCGAGACCTTCCTGCTGCGTGCGGTGCGCGCCTCGGGCCCCGATGGTCTGGGCGCGATGCGCCGTTCGCGCGAGTTCGGACGTGGACCGCTGTGGCGACCGTTGCTGCAGACGCCGCGCCCGGTGCTGGACAGCTACGC
>DATHRJ010000055.1:0-8284 GCA_035465455.1 Lysobacter sp. | reverse complement strand
CGCCGAGCGCGACGCCGCGATCGGACATCAGCCGCGGGGACAGCGTGGCGTCGTAGTTCGGCGCCAGGTTGAGGTAGATCGGCTGCAGCCAGTCGAAGCCGTTGCGCCCCGACAGCCGGACCTTGGGATACAGCAGGCCTGTGCGGCGGCGGTCGTCGATCGGGAACTTGATCCACGGGACGTACATTACCGGGACCCGGCCGATCCGCACGGTGGCGTTGCGGGCCACGCCCCAGCCATCCTCGGTGTCGATGTCGATGCGCTTGGCGCGCAGCTCCCATGCCCGTTGCGACGGCGGGCAGGTGGAGTAGGTCGAATCGCTCAGCGAACCGACTTTTCCGGACAGCTCGATGCGCTCGGCGCCGCCGTTGCCGCGACGCTCGACCAGCTGGTAACGGATGTCTTCGATCTGGTGGCGATCGGCTTCCTGGTTGCCTTCGGCGCGCTCGGCGACGATCCGCATCCCCGAATCCTGGTAGCGCACGTTGCCTTGGGCAACGTAGTCGCCGGTTTCGCTGCTGTAGGTGAGTTTTTCGGTCCCCAGGAACTGGTCGCCGCGGTTCAGCGCGACATTGCCCTGGAAGGTCGTGCTGTCCGATTCGCTCGCATCGAGCGCGTCGCCGGAGATGTCGGTCGGTTGCCGCAGGCGCTGCTCGGCGGTGCCCGCCGGCTCGGGCGCGTCGCCGAACGCCGGCACGGCATCCTCGATCGGGCAGAGCCGCCAGTCCTGCTCATCCTCGGCGGCGTAAGCGGGCAGGGCCAGCGCGATACACAGCGATAACGGGAGCAGGCGGAAGCGATTGTGCACGCGGCGGTCCGATCGGCAGAAAACGGTCGCTAGCTTGCCGCATCCCTTGCATGCCGGCAACGCGGGCCTCACTTCGGCCAAGGCAGCATATTCAGAATCGGGCGCCAGACCGGCTTGCCGGGTCTGGCAGCCGGTCGAATTCTTCTCCCGAACCCCATCAGCAGGAGCCGCCCGTGCCGTCCACCCCAATAGACAAATCCGATGCCCAGTGGCGCGAGCAACTGTCGCCCGAGCAGTACGCGGTGTGCCGCGGCGCGGCGACCGAGCCTGCCTTCAGCGGGAAGTACTGGGACCACAAGGCGCCCGGTACCTACACCTGCATCGCCTGCGGCGCCCCGCTGTTCTCGTCGGAGGCCAAGTACGACTCCGGCAGCGGCTGGCCCAGTTACTGGGCGCCGCTGTCGGCTGAGGCCATCGTCGAAAGCGTCGATGACAGGCTTGGCATGGGCCGGATCGAGGCCAGGTGCGCGCATTGCCAGTCGCACCTGGGGCATGTGTTCCCCGACGGCCCGCCGCCGACCGGATTGCGCTACTGCATCAATTCGGTGGCGCTGGACTTCGTGCCGGAGGCGGCGATCGGCGGCGGCTGATCCGGCGCCGGTGCGTCACCGCTGCAGCGCGGCGACGTGGGCGACGCTGCTTTCACGCAGCGCGGTGAGGTCGTAGCCGCCCTCGAGCATCGACACCACGCGGCCTTGCGCATGGCGCTGGGCGATGGCCACCAGTTCGCCGGTGATCCACTCGTAGTCGTCGGCTTCCAACTGCAGTTGCGCGAGCGGATCGAGCCGGTGAGCATCGAATCCGGCCGAGATGAACAGCATCTGCGGCCGGAAGCTGTCCAGCACCGGCAACAGGCGCTCGCTCCACGCGGCGCGGAACTGCGCGCTGCCGGCGCCAGGGGGCAGGGGCGCGTTGAGCACGTTGCCGACGCCACGCTCGTTGACCCGGCCGGTGTCGGGGTACAGCGGCAACTGGTGCGAGCTGAGGTACATCACCCGCGGATCGGTATCGAAAATCGCCTGGGTGCCGTTGCCGTGGTGCACGTCGAAGTCGACGATCGCCACGCGCGCCAGTCCGTGCTGCTCGCAGGCGTGCGCGGCGGCCACGGCGATCGAGTTGAACAGGCAGAAACCCATCGCCACCGTCCCGGTGGCGTGGTGGCCCGGAGGACGCACGGCGCAGAACGCGCGGTCGTCGGCGCCCCTCATGATCGCGTCGACCGCGGCCACGCCCGCGCCCGAGGCGCGCAACGCGGCCTCGGCCGAGCCGGGGCCCAGCACGGTGTCGGGATCCAGCGCCATCGGCCCATCGACGACCGTGTCCAGCACCAGCGCCAGCAGGGCGTCGTCGTGTACGCGCAGCAACTGGCCGCGGCTGGCGCGCGGGGCTTCGAACCACGGAAGGTCGCTGAATGCCTCGCGCAATGCCGCGGTCACCGCCTGCAGGCGTTGCGGCCGCTCCGCATGACCCGCACCGGGTTGGTGGGCGAGGCAGGCCGGGTGCGTGTAGATGCGCATGGGCGTGCTGTCTAGGCGGTGGGGCGGCGCGGGCGCCAGGCCATGCTCATGTAGCAGTCGCCGCGCACGAGTTCGTCCAGCATCTGCTGCAATCGCCTGCCACGGGTGTCGTCGCGCCTCGCGCGTGCGATCCATCCCAGGTAATCGTTGCGCTGGAATGCCGGGCGTTCCAGGTAGGCGGCCAGCAACTCTTGCGCCTCCAGCGCCAGGCGCACCGGCGAAGGCATCGGATGTGGCTTGCGTTTCAACGCAGCCATCGCGGCTGCCGACGCCGCGGGCGTGAGACGGTCGCGTAGGGCCATGGTCAGGCCTTGCGCCGCTCGTGGTTCCATAGCGTTTCACCTTCGCCGCTGGCGCGCGCGAGCACCCGGGCGAGCACGAACAGCAGGTCCGAGAGCCGGTTGAGGTAGCGGATCGCCTCCGGCCGCACCGCTTCGATCCGCGACAGCGTCACCGTCTCGCGTTCGGCGCGGCGCACGATCGTGCGAGCGAGATGGCAGCGCGCCGCGGCCTCGCCGCCGCCGGGCAGGATGAAATCCTTGAGCGGCGGCAGGGGCTCGTTATGGGCGTCCAGGTGCTGCTCGAGCCGCTCGATGTCGGCATCGAAAATCGCCGAGTGGCCGGGAATGCACAGCTCGCCACCGAGATCGAACAGCTGATGCTGGACCGCGGTCAGCAGGGTACCGATGGTTTCGGGAACGGAACTGGCAAGGACCAGCCCGATCGCGCAGTTGGCCTCGTCCACGGTGCCGTACGCGGCCACCCGCGCCGAGTCCTTGGCCACGCGGCTGCCGTCGCCCAGCCCGGTGGTGCCGTCATCGCCGGTGCGGGTGTAGATCTTGGAGAGCCGGTTACCCATGCCGCGGTCGCCGTGAGGTCAGACCGTCTGCGGGCGCAGCACCGGCAGTTGCCGGCGCAGCAGCGCAAAGCCACCGAACAGCACCGCCGCGTAGAACAGCGTGCCCAGGACCGACCACTGCAGGAACGGGATGCCGGCGACGTACGAGGCGGCCAGTCCGGCGGCGGTCTTGGGGTACATCGGATTGCCCAGCCACGCGGCGAAGTTGGTCACCACGAAGAACAACGCCGAACCGGCCAGCGAGTACCCCAGCACACGTACGCCGGTGACCTTGCCACGCAGGCCAAACCCCATCGCCGTAGTCAGCGCGATGCAGCCGTAGATGACCCAGATCCCGCTGCCGCTGAACCAGCTCGCGTACAGGCCGCCGTTGATCGACGCCAGCACCAGGTCGGAGATCAGCAGTCCGGCCAGCGGCACCAGCACCGCCCAGGCGCGGGCAGCGAAATAGGCGCCACCGAACAGCGCGATCGCCGCGATCGGTGAGAAATTCGGCGGATGCGGCAGCACCCGCGTCAGCGCGGCCACGATGATCAGGGCGGCAAGCACCAGCGGGCCGGCGGCGAAGACGGTGGACGGTTCGGAAGCGGGACGGGTCATGGTTTGCAGGGTGCGGGTCGGGCAGGAGGGTTAGCATAGCGCAATGCCTGCAAGCCTCCCCCCGTCGGAACCGCCGCCACCCCAGCCGCGCCAGGCGTTGGCCCAGGTCCCCGTGCACGACGTGTTGATCGTGGGCGGTGGACTGGTCGGCGCCAGCCTGGCGATCGCGCTGGACCGCGTCGGCATCGACGTCGGCCTGGTCGAGGCGGCGCCGCCAGGAGCTCTGCCGGCGGTGTTCGACGAGCGCAACCTCAGCTTCGCCGAGGCGACCGTCAACGCCCTGACCGCGCTGGGCGTCCTGCAGAAACTGCGCACCGCCAGCGGCGCGATCGAACGCATCCACATCACCCGCAGTGGCGACTTCGGCCGGACCGTACTCGACGCCAGCGCGCACGGGCGCAAAGAGTTCGGCCGGGTCGTGGTGGCGCGCGATTTCGGCGAGGCGCTGGAGGCGCGCCTGGCCGAACTGCCGCGTCTGTTGCGCTATCGGCCGGTGCGCTTCGTCGGTTGTGAACCCGACACCGACGATGCGTTTCGCACGGTGCGCGTGGCCGACGCAGGGGGCGAGCGGATCATCCGCACGCGCCTGCTGGTCGGCGCCGACGGCACCCGCAGCGGCGTGCGCGACGCGCTGGGCATCGACGCGGACCAGCACGATTACCGGCAGACCCTGTTCGTCACCCGGCTGCGGGCCGAACGCGCGCCCGACGGGACCGCCTACGAGCGCCTCGGCGATCATGGACCGACCGCGCTGCTGCCCCGCGGCGATCGCCATTACGGCCTGGTCCACGCGGTGGCGAGCAGCGAGGCCGACGCGGTCGACGCGCTGGACGAATCGGGTTTCCTCGCCCATGCGCAGGCAGCGTTTGGCTGGCGCGTCGGGCGCTTCCTGGCGTGCGGCGCGCGCAGTGTGTATCCGGCGCATCGGGTGGTCGCCCGCCGCACCACTGCGGCGCGCGCGGTACTGGTCGGAAACGCCGCGCAGACGATCCACCCGATCGGCGCGCAGGGATTCAACCTCGGGCTGCGCGATGCGCTGACCCTGGCCGAGCTGATCGAGGCGGGCAAGGTCGCTGCCGCTGGAGAATTCGACTGCGGCGCAGCGGACTTGCTGGCGGACCATGCCCGGCGGCGGGACGAGGATCGCGAACGCACGCTCGCATTCTCCGATGGCCTGGCACGGCTCAGCGCAAACCCTTCGGCATTGATGCGGCCGCTGCGCAGCCTCGGCCTGCTCGCGCTCGGACGCATGGACTCGGTGCAGTCGCTGCTGGTCGGCGGTGCGCTGGGCTATCGCGGGCAGGTGCCGGCGTTGTGCCGTGCACCGTCGGACGCGGCATGAGTCGGCGCGGCGTGCTCGACGTGGTGGTGGTCGGCGCCGGCGTGGTCGGCGCGGCCGCGGCACTGGCGCTGGCGCGCGACGGCCTTTCCGTGGCGCTGGTCGAGGCGCGGGAGCCGGCACCCTGGCAGGCGGCGACGCCGGACCTGCGCGTGTACGCGTTCGCGCCGGACAACGCGGCACTGCTCGACGAACTGGGAGTATGGCGCGGGGTCCTCGAACGGCGCGCGCAGCCATACCGGGCGATGCGGGTCTGGGATGCCGCCGGCGGCAAGCCGTTGGCGTTCGACGCCGACCGGCTGGCGCGGCGCGAACTCGGGTGGATCGTCGAACACGGGTTGCTGGTCGACCGGCTGTGGGCAGCATTGCCGGCGGCCGGCGTGCAATTGCTCTGTCCCGAGCGCGTCGTCGGCGTGATCCCGCAAAGCGAACCCGAACGCCCCGGGAGCGACACCGGGGCAAGCGTGGAGCTGGCTTCGGGCCAGCGCCTGCGCGCGCGGCTGGTGGTCGCCGCCGACGGTGCCGACTCGCCGCTGCGTGCGATGGCCGGCATCGGCATCTCAAGCCACGATTACGGCCAGCGCGCGCTGGTCGCGTTCGTCGACACCGCGCAGCCGCATCGCGAGACGTGCTGGCAGCGGTTCCTGCCGACCGGCCCACTCGCGTTCCTGCCGTTCCAGGCGCCGGCGATCGAGGGTGCCCGACCGTACGCCCCGGCTGCCGGGCACCGCAGTTCGATCGTCTGGACCCTGCCCGATGCCGAGGCCACGCGTCTGCTGGAGCTGGGCGATGCGGCGTTTCTCGGCGAACTGGAGCGGGCGTTCGATGGGCCGCTGGGAGCGATGCTGGCGGTCTCGCGCCGGGTCGCATTCCCGTTGCGGCGGCAACTGGCCACGAGCCAGTTGGCCGGTCGCGTGGTGCTGGTCGGTGACGCCGCCCACGTGGTCCACCCGTTGGCCGGGCAGGGAGTGAACCTGGGCTTGCGCGACGTCAGTTCGCTGCGGGCGGCGATCGCTGCCGCGGCGGAGCGTGGCGGCGACATCGCATCACCGGCGCGACTGAAGCGCTGGGCGCGCGCGCGTCGCAGCGAGAACGCCTTGGCCGCGTACGCCTTCGACGGACTGAACCGGCTGTTCTCCACCGACGCGGTTGCCGCCACCCTGCTGCGTGGCCCGTTGCTGGGCGCCGCCGGCGTGTTGCCGCCGGTGAACCGCGTCTTGTGGCGCCGCGCCGCCGGTCTCTAGACACAGCGCCCCGCGTGTAGCGGGGCGCTGTCAAACCAAGGCAATTCAACTGGCGTCAGCGCGCCCAGTCCTGGAGTTCAGCCGGGCTCAGCATGCCGTCGTTGTTCTGGTCGACTGCGGAGAATTCCTCTCCCAGGCCGGGGTTGACCTGCGCTTCTTCGCGGCTGATGAAGCCATCGCCGTTCTCGTCGATGTCGCTGAAGCTGATCGAGTAATCGCCCGAGAGTTCGTTGTCGCCCACCATGCCGGTGTCCTGATCCTCGGGCAGCAGGTTCGGTCTTGACGTGACCACCACGTCGCTCTGGCCCTCGCGCTCGATCACCACTTGTTCCACGGCATCGCTGCGCGCCGCACCCTGACTGGCGGCTGTCTTCGGGCCGCGCGGCGGCGGTTCGCTTCGCTGTTGAGCGCCCTGCTGGCTGGTGTCCGCGTCGGAAGCGGGCGGCATGGTGGCCGTTGCGGTGGCAGCGGCTGCCTCGTTGGCGCGGGTGGCGGCGTCAACAGCGGCGCGGGCAGCCTGCTCGGTCTGCCATGCGCTGGCCTGCGCATCCACCACCCCCTCGGCCGGGTTCACACCGTCAGCAGCAACTGTCCTGCCGGCGCGGGCGTCATGCGCTGATTCGATGGCCGCGTTCCTGGCTTCCTGCGCTGCTATCGCGGCCTGCTGGGCGGTGTACGAAGTGGCTTTGGCGGTGTCGGCCCCGTGCTGGGTAGCGGCTCCCTGCGCGCGCAGGTTGGCGGCAACGCGGGCTGCCTCCTGGGCCTCACGCGCCGCTTCACGTGCAAGGCGCTCCAGTCGGCTGGCGTACTGTGCCGCCGCCCTGGCGTTGGCCTCGGCCGCAGCCCTGGCGTCCGGCGCAGTGGCCGGGGGTGCTGCGCCGACCGGTTGCGTCGCAGGTTCCGGCGCCATCGAGACGCTGCCGGAAAGGCCCAGTGCCGCCAGCAGAGCGAGCGACAACGAATGCTTCCTGAATTGCGGGATGTCGATTTTCATCGGATGACCTCGCGGGTTCGGATTCGACCCGTGACGGTAATTCCGGCCACGTAAATCGAACGTCAACCCGGTGGCAATCCCGATGAATGGCGCTACTTGCCGGCGGTCGCGAACACCGTGATCTCCTCGCGGTCGTGATACAGCTGCCGGGCGCGGATCGTCAGCGGGCGGTGGGCCTGGTGCTCGAACAGCTCCAGGCAGATCCGGGTCTCCTCCCAGCGTTTCTTCATCGGCAGCTTGAGGTTGAACACGGTCTGCCGGCACCAGTCCTCGCGCAGCCAGGTCGCCATGCGCTCGGCAACGCGGCGCGGCTGCTCGACCATGTCGCAGACCATCCAGTCGAGCTTGCGCTTGGGTTGCCACTGGAAACCGTCGGCGCGCAGGTGCTCGATGCGTCCGCTGTCGAGCAGCGCCTCGCTCATCGGCCCGTTGTCGACCGAGGTGACTTTCATGCCATGGCGCATCAAGACCCAGGTCCAGCCGCCGGGCGCAGCGCCCAGATCGGCCGCCTGCATGTTGTCGCGCAGCAGCCGCTCGCGTTCTTCCGCGTCGAGCAGGGTCAGCAGCGCTTCCTCCAGCTTCAGTGCCGAGCGACTCGGCGCATCGGGATGCATGCGCAGGCGCGGGATGCCCAGTACCCAGGGCGAGCTGTCGGCAGGATCGCCCAGCGCCAGCATTGCATGGTCGCCGGCGACGAAATGCACGTGCAGGCGCGGGCGGCTCGGGTCGTCCTTGGCGGTGAGCCAGCCGGCCTTGCGCAACGCCGGCCGCAGGGCGTTCCCGAAGCTGCGTGCAAGCCCTGCCAGCGGCTTGCCGGCGTCCGAATCCGGGTGCTCGACCCACAGCTCGCCGAACGTGGCCAGGGTGCGGCCGGTGGTGGCCTGTCCCTCCAGCGCCTGCACGATCGGGGTGATCCTGTCCGA
>DATHRJ010000054.1:0-12208 GCA_035465455.1 Lysobacter sp. | reverse complement strand
AGCGTCGATGCCCTGGGCCGCGGGCAGGAGTTCAGCCTGCGCTATGCGGTGGTGTTCGAGTTGCGCAAGGCCGATGGCACCCGGCTGGTGCCGCAGCAGACCATCGAACTGTCGCGCGACTACATCGCGATTCCAACCCAGTCGATCGGCACCGAAGGCGAGCGCGAACTCCTCGTGCGCGAACTGCGCCGCGAAATGACCGCCTCGGTAGTGCGCCGGATCGACGCGGTGGCCCGCCGGGGTGCTGGCGGACAGGCGGGCCAGCCCACGCCTGCCGTGGTCGCGCCCGATGCGGCCAGGGCCGCGCAGGACGCGCTTGACGCGCTGGACGCAAGGGACGACCCGCCGGTGGACGAGGTTCCGCCGGAAGATCCCCCGCCCGGCGCCCCTGCACCGCGCTGAGATGGAGCTGAAACCGGAACAGCTGGCCATCCAGCTCGACTCCGAGACGCTGCGCCCCGCTTATCTGATCGCCGGTCCCGAGCCGCTGCGGGTGCTCGAGGCCGCCGATGCGGTGCGCGCCGCGGCGCGCCGCCAGGGCATCGCCGAACGCGAAGTGTTCGAGGCCGAGGGCCGCCGCGACGTCGACTGGGCGGCGATGGAGGCGACTTTTCGGGCTCCCAGCCTGTTTGCCAGCCGGCGCCTGATCGAGCTGCGGCTGCCCACCGGCAAGCCCGGCAAGGAAGGCGCGGCACTGATCAGCGACTTCTGCGCGGAGCCGCCAGCGGACGTGGTGATGCTGGTGACTGCCGGGGAGTGGAGCAACAAACACGGCGGCAAGTGGAGCGAGGCGATCGGGCGTATCGGACGGATCGCGGTAGCCTGGCCGATCAAGCCCCATGAGCTGGTCGACTGGATCGAGCGCCGCCTGCGCGCTAAAGGACTCAAGGCCGATCGCGCCGCGGTGCAACGGCTGGCGGATCGGGTCGAGGGCAACCTGCTGGCCGCCGCGCAGGAAATCGACAAGCTGGTGCTGCTGGGCGACGGCGGCATGATCGACGCCGAACGCATGGACGCCCTGGTCGCCGACGCCGCCCGGTTCGACGTGTTCCGGGTAGTGGATGCGGCGATGAACGGGCAGGCCGCGCAGGTGCTGCGCATGCTCGCCGGGCTGCGCGCGGAGGGCGAGGCGGTGCCGGCGTTGCTGGGCATGGTGGTGATCGAGCTGCAGCGCGGTGCCGCGCTGGCGCGGGTGCAGGCGCGCGGCGGCAACCTTTCGGCCGAGTTCAAGGCGCAGCGGGTGTGGGACTCGAAGCAGCCGATGTACCAACGGGCGCTGCGCCGTCACCCGCCCGCGCACTGGGATGCCTTTGTCGTGCACGCCGGCCGGGTCGATCGCATCGCCAAGGGCCGCGGCGTCGTCGGGCAGGACCCGGAGGATCCATGGATCGCGCTGGAACGGCTGCTGCTTGCCGTGGCCGATCCGCGTGCGGCGCGCCTGCTGGCCAGTTCCAGCGCGTGACAGGCGCAACCATGGACCTGACCGTCTTCTACGGCGGCACTTTCGATCCCGTCCACAACGGCCATCTGGCGGTCGCGCGAAGCGCGCGGGACGTTTTGGGCGTGACCATCCATTTGATGCCCGCAGCCGACCCGCCGCATCGCGCCGCGCCCGGCGCCAGTGCCCTGCAGCGCGCGCGCATGCTCGACCTGGCGGTGGCCGGCGAGCCCGGAATGGTGGTCGACCGGCGCGAGGTCAGCCGCGGCGCGCGCTCGTATAGCGTCGATACCCTGCGCGAGGTGCGTGAACAACTCGGGGCGCAGGTTCCGGTCGCGCTGCTGCTGGGCGCCGACAGCCTGCTTGGGCTGGCGTCGTGGAAGGAATGGCAAACCCTGTTCACGCTGGCCCACTTCGTGGTCGCCGAGCGCATCGGCAACAACATCGAGGCGCGTCTGCCGCCGGAGCTGCAGGCGTTCACCCAGGGCCGCTGGGTCGCCACCAGCGACGAGTTGCGCGCCACGCCGTCAGGCCGGCTGCTGCGCCTGCGCCAGCCGCTGCACCCCGAATCGGCAAGCGAAATCCGTGCCCGCATCGCCACCGGCCAGCCGTGGCGGCACTTGGTCCCGCCAGCGGTGGCCGCATACATCGATCGTCACCAGCTCTATGCCGGCCGGCCCGCATCATCGGCTCCGTTATAATTTCCACCGACAACACGTCCCCAGAGCATCCCTTGACCAGCCAAGCCCAAGTCATCAAGACCCGCCTACCCACGCCACCGCCGTCGACCGACGCCCTGCTGCAGACCGTGCGCGATGCCTTGGGCGAGCTCAAGGCCAAGGATGTCGTCGAGATCGACGTACGCGACAAGAGCAGCGTCACCGATTACATGGTGATCGCGTCGGGTACCTCGACCCGCCATGTCAAATCGATCGCCAACGAGGTGGTCGTGTTCGCCAAGAAGCTCGACATCATGCCGCTGGGCGTGGAAGGCGAGCGCGAGGCGGAATGGGTGCTGGTCGACCTGGGCGACGTGGTGGTACACGTGATGCTGCCGCGGGTTCGCGAGTTCTATGCGCTGGAGCGCCTGTGGACCGTCGGCGACCAGCCGCCGGAAGGGGTCGATGAGTATGGCGACACCGACGAGGCGCATCTGGAAGACCGCATGTAGCGTCGCCGCAACGCGATTGGCAACAACGGCGCCTTCGTGGCGCCGTTGTCGTTTGCATGATCGCCGCCGGGGCGTTGCAGGGACTCGACCTGTGCCCGTGCCCGCGCCGGCGGCTACCATCCCTGCATGAAAGCGAAGTTGATTGCGGTTGGCGAACACGCGCCGCGCTGGGTAGCCGAGGGTCTTGCCGAGTACCAGAAGCGCCTGTCGCACTGGTTGCCCCTGGAGCTGGTGGAGATCGAGCCCGGCCTGCGCGGCAGGAACCGCGACGCCGCCCGGGCAACCGCGGAAGAGGGCGGCCGGGTACTGGCGGCGCTGCCGAAGTCGCCGCTGGTGGTCGCACTGGACGGGCGCGGCAAGCCGTGGACGTCCGAACAACTCGCGCAGCGGCTCGAGCACTGGCGCAACCAGGGACGCGACCTCGCGCTGCTGATCGGCGGGCCCGAGGGGCATGCCGAGGCCGTGCTGGCGCGGGCCGACGACACCTGGTCGCTGGGCCCACTGACCCTGCCGCACATGCTGGTGCGCCTGATCGCCGCCGAACAGCTGTACCGCGCGGCGGCAATGCTGGCCAACCATCCGTACCATCGCGCCTGAGGCACGGATGATGGGCCCGAGGCTCTTGCGACGCGGCGGGTGACCGCCGCGGCGCCGGGAACCTGGCGCCAGTCCCGCGCCCTCAGCGCAGCGCGAACTCCACCGGTACCAGCCCGATCGCCTGCACCGGTCGCCCGTCCTGCAGCGCCGGGCGGAAGGTCCAGCGCGCCAGCACATGCCGTTGCGCCGCGCGATCCAGCGAACGGTGCCCGCTGCTTTGCGCCACGTCGACCTGCAGCGGCTTGCCGTCGGTATCCACCAGCACCTGCAACAGCACCGTGCCGCGCAGGCCTTCGCGAAGGGCCTCGCGCGGATACGACGGCGGTGGCGCCAGCGCGTACTGAAGTTGCGCTCCGCTCTGCGGCGGCGCGACCGAAGCGGGCAGGTCGGTTTCGCCGCCATCGATCGCCGTCAGCACGTTTGGCACCGCGATGTCCCCAGGTTCGGCGGGAGCCGCCACCGCCGGCGGCACGAGCGGCTGCCGTCGCACCGCAAGTGATTGCGACTGCGGGACGATCGGGCGGGCGGTGACCGGCACCGGGACCGGTGGGACCAGTGGCGGCGGATCGCGCGGGATGAACCTGACCTCGATGTCGACGGTCGGATCCGGCAGCAACCGGGTCGCGGCCAGGGGCACCAGCATCAACATCAGCACGGCGGCGTTCAGGGTGATCGCGCTGGCGCTGGCGGCGATGCGCTCACCGCTCAGGCGCGCCAGCGGGCCGCTGCCCGGTGATGCGGTGGAAGCCTGCGAAGGATGCGATTGGACGGCTGCGTGCGTCATGGCCACTCCCCTTGTCGTCGGCTGCGCCCCGACTGCGCCGGGGCGCTGGAACCCGGACCATTGGCATCCGGTGTCACTACGAACAACGCGCGGACATCGCCGCTGGGGTGATCACGACCATTGGCGGTGCCACGCATCGACCGTGCGCCGGTTCCAAGGCGGTGGGCAATAGGTTGCTGGTTGGACGCGCAGCTGCGGTTCAGCCAGCCGGAGGCCGGTCGGCGTGCGACCGGGTGCTCGGGTCAGCGCCGGTCGTGGTGGGCCGGGTCGGGCTCCACTTCCGGTTCACGGTCGGTGCCGCCCTCGTCGGGATTGGGCCGCGGGCGGGGGTGGCGAATATTCGCGTCCTGCTTGTCGCGCGGCTGCGGTTCGGCGTAACCGGGGTTCTTGCGCGGATCGGGATCCGGTGCAGGGGGCGTGTTTTTTTCAGGGGCCATGGTTCACTGCTCCAACTCGAATACGACGTCCAGTCTGACCGACAGCGCGTTTTCTCCGGGGGAGATCGGCGTGTCGCTGGATTTTTCCATGCGCGCCATCGCCATCATCGGCATCGGCGGGCCCAGGTTGCCGCCTTCGCTGATGCTGACGATGCGGCGCACGCGCATGCCCAGGGTTTTGGCATACATGCTGGCGCGCTTGCGCGCTTTCTCGACCGCGGCGCGGCGTGCCTCGTCGTAAGCCGATTCCTTGTCGTCCACGTCGAAGCTGGGGCCGTTGATCTGGTTGGCGCCCGCAGCGACCAGCGCATCGAGGGTCGCGCCCAGCCGCGCCAAGTCGCGCACGGTGATGTTGACGGTGTTGCTGGCCTGGTAACCGGTGATGGTTGGCGGCTGGTTTTCCGCGTGGCGGTACTGCGGATGGAGGTTGATGCCGCCGGTCTGGATATCGCGTTCGGCGACGCCGGCACGCCTGATCGCGGCGATCACCTGGTTCATCTGCTCGGCGTTGGCGCGCATTGCGGCGTTGGCATCGGCAGCCTGGGTCACCACGCCCGTCGACAGGCGCGCGATATCCGGAACGCGCCGTGCCTCGGCCTCGGCCGAGACCGACAGCAGCGTGCCGCTGGTGGGGGCATGGACCAGCGGCGTCGGGGCCGCTGCGGGCGAAGTCTGGGCGGACGCGTTCAAGGCGGTGCTCAATCCTGTGGCAAGGACGATGGCCAGCAGTAACTGGCGCGAGGGGAGGCGGCGCGGTTGCACGGTGCGGTGACGGACGAATCGCGGCATGTTCAACTCCTGAAGACTGGGGCAAGGTTCGATGCGTGGCGGTGAAGGCCTCGTGGCGGTGGTGAACGAACCGTGAGGTCCGTCGGGGTTACGGCACCGCGCGAGGCTGGCGCTCAGTCAGTGCGGGTTATCCTGCCGGGATGCTTTATCTCGCCTCCAAGTCCCCCCGTCGTCGCGAACTTCTGGCCCGTCTTGGCATTGTGTTCGAGGTCCTCGACGTCGACATCGCCGAGCAACGCCAGCCGGGCGAGCAACCCGAGCAGTACGTGCGCCGCGTCGCCCGCGAAAAGGCAGGCGCCGGCCTGCTGCAGGTGGTCGGAACCCGCCACGCGATGGTGCTGGGTGCCGACACCGAGGTCATCCTCGACGACGAGGTGTTCGGCAAGCCGGCTGACGCCGACGATGCCGTTGCCATGTTGCGACGGCTGGCCGGGCGCACCCATCGGGTGGTGTCGGCGGTGTCGCTGGTGTCGCCGGCGCGCGAGGCGCAGGCGGTGTCGGTCTCGGAGGTCACCTTCGCCGCGATCAACGACGCGCAGATCGCCGCGTACGTGGCCACCGGCGAATGCTTCGGCAAGGCCGGGGCCTACGCGATCCAGGGCGGTGCCGAACGCTTCGTGCGCCACCTGTCGGGCAGTTACTCGGGGGTGATGGGCCTGCCGCTGCACGAGACCGCGGGGTTGCTGCGCCAGTTCGGGGCGATCGAGTGAGCGGCGCGCATCCGCGGTGCGGTGGGCTGGCGCCATGACCGAGGAGCTACTGGTCAACGTCACGCCGCGCGAGACCCGGGTGGCGGTAGTCGAGAACGGCATGCTGCAGGAGCTGCACATCGAGCGCGGCTTTTCGCGTGGCGTGGTCGGCAACATCTACAAGGGCCGCGTGCAGCGGGTGATGCCGGGGATGCAGGCGGCGTTCGTCGACATCGGCCTGGAGCGCGCCGCGTTCCTGCATGCGGCCGACGTGATCAGGCACGTCCCGGCCGGCAATGGCGGGGTCGAAGAGTCGCCATTGCCAGTGGGGCCGACGCGCCCGATCGCCGAGCTGTTGCGCGACGGCCAGGAAATCATCGTGCAGGTGGTCAAGGACCCGATCGGCGGCAAGGGTGCGCGGCTCACGACCCAGCTCAGCATCCCGTCGCGCTACCTGGTGCTGCTGCCGCGCACGAAAGTGGTGGGGGTGTCGGCGCGGATCGAGGACGAGGCCGAGCGCCAGCGCCTGAAGTCCCACGTCGCCGCACTCGCGCCCGCGCTCACCCCCGAGGGCGTGCAGCACGGCTACATCGTGCGCACCAATGCCGAAGGCCAGTCCGCCGAAGCACTGGCCGAGGACGTGGCCTACCTCGGCCGGGCGTGGGCGCTGATCGAGCGCAACTCGCTGAGCGCGCGCGTTGGCGGCCGCGTCTACGAGGACCTCAGCCTGCCGCTGCGCGCGGTGCGCGACCTGATGCGCCGCGACGTGGAGAAGGTCAAGGTCGACTCGCGCGAGACCTGCGATCGCCTGCGCGAGTTCGCCGCGCAGTACCTGCCCGGACTCGACGAGACGATCGAGCATTACAGCGGCGCGCGGCCGATCTTCGACCTGTACGGGGTCGAGGACGAGATCCAGCGCGCGCTGGCCAAGCAGGTGCCGCTGAAGTCCGGCGGCTATCTGGTGATCGACCAGACCGAGGCGATGACCACGGTAGACGTCAACACCGGGTCGTTCCTGGGCCAGCGCAATCTGGAGGAGACCGTTTACCGCACGAACCTGGAGGCGGCGCAGTCGGTCGCGCGGCAACTGCGCCTGCGCAACCTGGGCGGCATCATCATCATCGACTTCATCGACATGAACGATGCCGAGCACCGGCGCCAGGTGATGCGTCAACTCGAGAAGACCCTCGCGCGCGACCGCGCCAGGACCACCGTCTACGACTTCTCTCCGCTGGGCCTGGTGGAGATGACCCGCAAGCGCACCGCCGACAGCCTCGAGCGCCAGCTCAGCGAGCCCTGCCACCAGTGCGGCGGCCGCGGCACGCTGAAGACACCGGAAACGGTCACCTACGAGATCTTTCGCGAGATCGTGCGCCAGGTGCGCCAGTTCGAGGCCGCGCGCCTGCTGGTGATCGCCTCGCCGAAGGTGGTCGCGCGGATCACCGACGAGGAATCCGCGGCGGTCCTGGAGCTGGAGGAATTCCTCGGCAAGTCGATCCGCTTCCAGCCCGACGAACAGTACGCACAGGAGCAGTTCGATGTCGTGCTGCTCTGACCTTCCACGTTCCACGGACGCGCAGCAGGTACGCGGCGGCTGATGCCCACGCCGGTCCGCCGCCGCCTGCGCCTGGCCCGTCGTGGGCTGGCCTACTCCGTCGCCGTGTTCCTGGTGCTGGTGGCGATGGTGCTGGGCGTGGCCAGCCAGCTGCTGCCACTGGCCGAGCGCCATCCCGGCGAACTGGCAGCGTGGCTGAGCCAGCGCACGGGACGGGTGATCGCGTTCGATCGCGCCCAGACCGAGTGGACCCGGCGCGGACCCCTGCTGCAACTGGAAAACCTGCGGGTCGGCGAGGGCGCGCAGGCGTTCACGATCGGCGATGCGGAAATGCTGGTGTCGATCTACGCCGGACTGCTGCCGGGCGGGTCGTTTTCCGAGCTGCGCCTGCGCGGGCTGGATCTCACCCTGGAGCGCCTGGATGACGGTCGCTGGCAAGTGCGCGGATTGCCGGGGCAGCGGCAGGCGGGCGGTGATCCGCTGGCCGCACTGGAGGGCCTGGGCGAGTTGCAGGTGATCGGCGGCAAGCTGGCGGTTCTGGCGCCGTCGCTCGGCATCGAAGCCACCATCCCGCGGGTCGACCTGCGTCTGCGGGTCGACGGCGACCGGGTCCGCACCGGGATCCGCGCGTGGCCGGCGGCATCGGCACTGGCCGCGACGACGCTGCCGATCGATGCCAGCCTCGATTTCGACCGCGTCCGCGGCAATGGCCGCGCCTACGCCGGCGCCTTGCGCGCCGACCTGGCTGGGTGGTCCTCGCTGCTGCAATTGCTGGGCGTCACGGTCGAGGGTGGGCGCGGACGCGCCGAAGCCTGGGCGGAACTGCGCGATCACCGGGTTGCGGTGGTCACCCTGGATGCCGCGCTGGAGGACGTCGTCCTGGGCGGGATTGCTCCGCAAGCCGGGCAATCGCGGCCGCACGTGCAGTTCCGCCGGGTCCAGACGCGCGCGCGTTGGCGTGTCACCGATCTGGGCTGGCGGCTGGACGCGCCGACCCTGCGCGTGGCCGATCAATCGACCATGCAGACGCTCGATGGGCTGCTGCTGGCCGGTGGCGAGCAATACGCGCTGGTTGCCGAGCGCATCGACGCCCGGCCGCTGCTGGCGGTCGCGGCGCTGAGCAACCGGCTGCCACCATCGCTGCGACGCTGGATGCACGCGGCGTCCCCGACCGCCACGTTGCACGAAGTCCAGGTAACCGGGCGACGCGGCGGTGCCCTGTCCGCCCAGGCGCGCATCGAATCGCTGGGATTCGATGCCGTGGGCGCTGCGCCGGGACTGCAAGGCCTGGGTGGACGGCTGCAAGGCGACGGTGCCGGCTTCGTGCTGCAATCCGATCCGGCGGCGCAGTTGCGCGTGCATTGGCCGCGCAGTTTCGCGGCCGACCACACGTTCAAACTGAGCGGAGCGATCACTGGCTGGCGCGATGGTGCGCTCTGGCGGGTGGGCCCGCCGGCGCTGCGCATCGCCGGCGACGGGTTCGGGGCCGAAGTGCGCGGCGGGCTGCGCTGGCAGGGCGACGGGTCGCGGCCGTGGATCGACCTGGCAGCCGCGATCGACGATGCGGATATCACCGTCGTCAAGGGGTTCTGGCTGCGGAATCTGATGTCGCCCAGGTTGATCGAGTGGCTCGACACGGCGCTGGTTGCCGGCACGATCCACGACGGCCGCGCCCTGATCTCCGGCGATCTCGACCAATGGCCATTTTCCAGCACCAACGGACGCTTCGAGGCCAGCGCCCGGGTTGCCGAGGCGACCGTGCGCTACCAGAGCGGCTGGCCGGCTGCGCAAGGGGTAGACGCCAGCCTGCGGTTCCTCGGCGACGGCTTTGCCATCGACGGCACCGGCGCGGTGGCCGGCGTGCCCATCGCCCGGCTGCAGGCGGGCATCGACCATTACCGGGAGGGCACCCTCACGGTGCAGGCGCACGGCGGCGCAGATGCATCGGAACTGCTCGACCTGTTGCGGCAAAGCCCCCTGCAGCAGGCGCATGCGGACACGTTTGCCAACCTGAGCGCCAGCGGCGCGGCCGCTGTGGATTTCCGCTTCGCGCTGCCGTTGAAGGCCGGCAGCGTCGCCGCTCTCGGCGGCCAGGTGAAACTCGATAACGCCAAGCTGGCCGACCGGCGCTGGAAGCTGGCATTCGACCAGGTCGCCGGCCGGATCGAATACGGCAGCACCGGCTTCCGGGCCGATCAGCTGCGCGCGCGTCACGACGGTCAGCTGGGCCGGCTGGCACTGCGCGCCGGCAACGAGTACGTGCGTGATCGCCGCAACGTATTCGAGGCGGGGCTGGAGGTCGCGCTGACGGCCGACGACGTCCTGGATCGCGCCCCCGACCTCGCATGGCTGAAACCCTACCTCGAAGGTCGCTCGGCCTGGACCGTCGGCATCGCGGTGCCCAGGTCCGCTCCAGGCGGCCCGACTTCGGCGCGGCTGCAGATGAGCTCCAGCCTGGTCGGCACCGAACTGACGTTGCCGGCGCCGTTGGACAAGCCGGCAGCCAAGGCGTTGGCCGCGACGATCGACACCCCGCTGCCGCTGGGCAGCGGCGAGGTCCGTGTCGCCCTGGGCGAGTTGATGGCCTTGCGCGCGCGCAGCAGCAAGGGCCAGACCGGAGTCCGCATTGCGATGGGCAGCAGCCGGGTCGACCAGCCACCCCCGGTCTCCGGCCTCGTGGCCACCGGCAGTGCCGGCATGCTCGACGCGCTGGACTGGATCGCACTGGCCCACGGCGGTCGCCCCGACGGCGCGGCGGCGATGCCGCTGCAGCGGGTCGATATCACCGCTCGCCGCCTGCACCTGCTTGGCGGCACGTTTGCCGATACGCGTCTGCTGGTGCTGCCGGGCGCCGCCGGGGCGACGTCGGTTCGCGTCGACGGCGCATCGCTGGCCGGGGCGCTGTTGGTGCCTGGCGATAGCGCATTGCCGGTGAGCGGGCGTTTCGATCGCGTGCACTGGCGATCGACCGCCAGCGCACCCGCGCCGACGAAGACGCCTGCGGCCGTTGCTTCCGCAGCAGCGCCCGCGGGCGCCAGTTCGGCACCGGACCCGACGCGCATCCCGCCACTGGCGATCGACATCCAGGATCTGCGCATCGGCGGTGCGGCCCTGGGCACGGCAAGCATCCGCACCCGGCCGACTGCAGCGGGCATGCGCATCGACCAGTTGCAGACACGCGCGCCGATGCGGTCGGTCGACCTGACCGGTGACTGGACCGGGCAGGGAGATACCGCCAGCACGCGCATCGCAGTGAAGCTCGACAGCGGTGACTTCGGTGCATTGCTCGGCGAATTCGGCCTCGGTGGGCAGCTGGCGGGCGGCAAGGGCCAGGTGCGGTTCGATGCCGGCTGGCCGGGCAGCCCTGCGGAGTTCGCACTCGGGGAGCTCGATGGCAGCCTGGCGATCGCCGCGCGCGACGGTCGGTTGCTGGAGGTCGAGCCGGGTGCCGGTCGTGTCCTCGGCCTGCTGAGCCTGGCCGAACTGCCGCGGCGCCTGACCCTGGATTTCCGCGATTTCTTCGACAAGGGCTTCGCCTTCAACCAGGTCGACGGCACCCTGTTCTTTGCCGACGGCAAGGCACGCAGCGACGACCTGGTGATCGACGGCCCCGCGGCGGCGATCAGCATTCGCGGCACCGCCAACCTGCGCTCGCAGAGTTTCAATCAAACCGTCGAAGTGCGGCCCAAGTCGGCAAACCTGCTGACCGCGGTCGGCGCGATCGCGGGCGGACCGGTCGGCGCGGCGATCGGCGCTGCCGCCAATGCGGTGTTGCAGAAGCCGCTGGGCCAGATGGGCACCAAGGTCTACCGCGTGACCGGGCCCTGGACCGACCCGAAAGTCGAAGTGATCAGTCGTGAACAGGGGCGCATCGCGGTCCCGCCGAAACCTGCGGCCGGTTGACTCGGCGCCCGCGCGTCCCCACGTTCAGATGAACGTGCCCCGCCGGCAGCCCGCATGCGCGGGGCCGCGCTTCCTCCACCGCCCGGACCGCCATGACCCTGCCCATCCAACTTGCCGAAACCCGCCTGCTCCTGCCTGCCGGACTGGATGCCGGAGGTCTCGAACGCACCTTCGGCACGCTGCTGGGGCCTGGCATCGACTTCGGCGACCTGTACTTCCAGCACGCCCGGCGCGAGAGCTGGACGGTCGAGGACGGGATCGTCAAGGACGGCGCGCATTCGATCGAGCAGGGCGTCGGCGTGCGTGCGATCAGCGGCGAGAAGACCGGGTTCGCGTATTCGGACGAGATCAACACCGATGCGCTGATCACCGCCTCGCGGTCCGCGCGCGCGATCGCCCGCGACGGCTCCACCGTCACCACGCAGTCGCTGGTGCGCGGCACCGGCCGCAGCCTGTACAGCAGCGACGACCCGATCGATTCGCTCGGCAACGAGGACAAGGTCGAGGCGCTGCGACGGGTCGACAAGCTGGTGCGCGCGGCCGATCCGCGGGTCAAGCAGGTCATGGTCAGCCTCGCCGGCGGCGTCGACACGGTGCTGGTCGCGCGCAGCGACGGGGTGCTGGCGGCCGACGTGCGGCCGCTGGTGCGCTTCAACGTGCAGGTGATCGTCGAGCAGGATGGTCGCAGCGAGCAGGGCTATGCGGGCGGCGGTGGCCGCTACTCCTATGCCGAGCTGATCGGAACCGGAAAGCCCGAGGCGATTGCCCGCGAGGCGCTGCGCCAGGCGCTGGTGGCGCTGGAGGCGGTGGATGCACCCGCCGGTACGCTGCCGGTGGTGCTGGGT
>DATHRJ010000053.1:0-7531 GCA_035465455.1 Lysobacter sp. | reverse complement strand
TCAACGTCAACGGCTCGTCGCTGGCCACCGGGCACCCGTTCGCCGCGACCGGTGCGCGCGTGGTGGCCACCGCCGCCAAGGAACTCAAGGCGCGCGGCGGCGGGCGTTGCCTGATCTCGATCTGCACCGCCGGCGGCATGGGCGTGGTCGCGATCGTCGAGCGCTGAGGATCTTCGTAGCGCGGGTAAGCGCTGCGCACCCGGGGCTCGCGAACGCCACACCCTCAAACTCGCCTCGACCGGTCGGTCAGCGCATCGCGTTGAAGGCTGTGTCGGGGTGCGCTGCTTGCCGGGCTACGGCGACACCAGGACGCAGCGCGACATCGCAACGCGCGCCGGTCAAAGAGCTACTCGCGCAGCCGCGGCAGGCCGTGGGTGTCGCGCTCCTCCATCGCGGCCTGGTCGTGGATCTGCTGACGAAGGTCGCGCCCGGGCAACTCGGTGATCGGCTCTCCGCGGCTCGCGCGCAACGCGTTGGCATAGCTCAGTCGCGCCCGCGGTTCGTCGCCGGCCTGGGCAAATCCATGGCCGAGCTCCTCCCATGCTTCCGGGTGCGCACCCTGGGCCAGGGCGCGGTGCAGGTAGGTCTCCGACTGCGGCCAGTGGCCTTGCGCGCGGCTCAGGCGTGCCAGCGTCAACAACAGCCCGGGGCTGGCCGGGTGCGCCTGCAGCCAGCGCTCGGCGTGCTCGCGGCGCGAGTCGATCAGGCCGATCGGCAGGCGGCCGTACAGCGCGGCCAGTGAGTCGTCCCAGCGGGTATCGAGCGCCTGTTCGATGCTCTTGGCCGCCGCTTCCTCCCAGCGCAGCGCGGCGGCGCGCTCGGCGTAGGCAGTCACCGCGGAAGGCTCGCTCTTGAGCGGCTTGGGCAGCGCTTCCCAGCGGTCGGCGAGCACGTTGGCATCGCCGGCCTCGCGCAGTGCGGCCTCGGCCCAACGCGGCTCCAGCGCATCCAGCCGCTGCGGTGGCAACGCGTGCTGCTGGCGCAACGGACCGAGCAGGCCGTAGGCATCGCCGGCACGGCCGGTCGCGGCCAGTGCTTCGGCCCGCAGCGCCAGCCCGCGTGGCGGCAGTGGCTGCGCATTGGGCGCATCCAGCGCGACCAGCGCGTCGGCAGGCCGGCCCTGCGCCAGCGCCAGTTCGGCCATCGCCAGCGCGCGGGTGGTGGCGTGGTCGGCGGCCAGCACGTCCAGCTGCTGCTGCGCGGCGGCGGTGTCGCCGCGCGCCGCGGCCGCTCGCGCGGCGCCGACCCGGGCGATCGTGCCGATCTCGTCGGCATCGGCGGCCTGTACGAGCAGCTTCTCGGCCTGGCTCCAGTGGCCACGGTCGAGCGCATCCAAGCCATCGGTGAGCCTTGCCCGGGCAACGCGATCGCGGCGGCGGCGCAACGCGACGAACGGCAGGCTGAGCACCTTCCACACCAGCCACACCGCGACCACCACGCCCAGGCCGATCAGCAGGGCGTTGGCCAGGGTGGTGCTGTAGTCGGTGCCGCGATAGCGCACCAGCACGTAGCCGGGATCCTGCAGCAGTAGTTGCGCGACCAGCGCGCCGACCAGCGCCAGCACGATCCAGAACAGCAGGTTACGGAACAGGTTCATAGGCTCCCCTTCGAGTCCAATTCTTTCTCAGGCAATCACCACCAGGTCGCTAGCGCGCGGCGCGCAACTGGCGAAGTTGCTGCAGTGTGCTGCCCAAGGTCGGGAGCGAAGGTGAAAGCGGCGTCGCGGCAAGTTTTTCCAGCTGCGCGCGCCGCCGCTCGCGTTCAGGCGATGGCGGCCACAGCCGCGCCGACCATATGCCGGTGCGCTGCAGCGCAGCGCGCCAGCCGTCCTGGTCGCCGCGCTCGGCGGCCGCGCGCGCCAGGCTGATTTCCAGCTGCATCCCCGCGTGGGCGGCAGCGCGGTCGGCCGCGTGCACCGCAATCGCGCGATCGCTGGGGCGCACATCGACCAGCCCCGCAAGCGCCCGGCGCCACCACGGCGCCGCGGGAAGCGTGTCCGGTGCGCGCGCATCCACGGGCGCGTCGGCCAGTTGCACGGCCAGCGCCCCGAGTTCCGCCAGGGCACGCGTGCGCGGTGCCACGCCCAGCGCATCGAGCATCGCGCGTTCCTGCACCAGGGTCTGGCGCAGGCTCAGGTAGACCGGGTCGTCCACGCCTTCGAGCACGCCGGCGGCCAATGCATAGGCGCGGCGCGCGCCGTCCAGGTCGGAGGCAATGGCCAGGCGCTGCTGTCCCATCGTGAGCAGCAGTTCGGTTTCGTCCAGGCGCAGCGCCAGCGCCCCATGACGGTCCGGATCGGTGTACCGCGCAAAGCTGTCCTCGATCAACGCGGCGCGCTGGCCGATACCGAGCAGTTCCTCGCGCAGCACGCGATTGGTGGCCTCGGCCTGCTGCAGCCGTTGCGCCTGGACGCGCTGGTCGGTACGCAGTGCCGACAGGCGCTCGGCCAGGGCCTCCACGCGCTGGTCGGCGCGTGCGCTCAGATCGCGCTGGCGGTCCTGCCAGGCGAGCCAGCCGTGCCACCCGGCCCAGCCACCGCCCACGAGCAGGACCAGCAGGGTCAGCCAGGACCAGGCGTTGGATTGGCTAGAGGAAGGGCGGGGAGTCGGGGCGGCCACGGCATGAACCGGGAGCGGGGGTGGCTCATGCTACCGGACCGACCTGCCCACGCGGCGTGTCCGACGCGCTGTGCAGCGGCTGGTCCACGGCGGCCCGCGCCGCATCCAGGAGATCGCCGGGGCGGGCGCTGGCGGCCACCGCGATGCGGGCGAAACCGCAATCGCGCGCCAGCGCGGCAAGACGCTCGCTGGCCGCCACCACCAGCGACGCCCGCAGCGCGTGGGCCACATCGGCCGGCGCCGCTGCGAGCACGTGCTGCAGCGCCTCGCCACTGGACAGGGCCAACACCGCCGGCTGTCGCAACTCGCGGACGGCCGCCAGCGCACGCGGCGACAGCGCCACCGGCACCCGCTGGTAGACGTCGGCGCGGATCACCTCGGCGCCGCGCGCCTGCAGCGCCGGGGCCAGCATGCCGCGGCCGCCCGGCGCGGTGACCAGTCCCACCCGGGTACCGGCGATCGCCTGCAGTTGCGGCAGCGCCAGCAGGCCTTCGCTGTCCATGCGCCGCGGCGAGGCGACGTCGCTGATGCCCGCCCGGCGCAGCGCCGCAGCGGTCCCGCTGCCCACCGCGAGCCAGCCGCGGCTGCCACACTCGCGCAACGGCTGCAGGCGATCGGCCGCGCGCACCGCGACGGGGCTGGTGAACACAACCCGCGGCGCCGCCAGCGCGCATTCCAGCGCCCGGCGCGCGGCGTCGTCACCGGGTTCGTGCAGCGCCCACGGCGACAGCGCGATCAGCGCCGCGCCGTGGCGCTGCGCCGCCCGCCGCAGCGCCGCGTGCTGGCCGCGCGGGCGCAGCGAGATCACGTACCATCCGGGCGTCGACGTCGGCATGCGGACAGCTTCGCATGGCTCCGGCGGTACTGCTCGCGGGGCCTTGGCGACCCGCGCCGCGACCGCAGCGTCGGCGACCCTTGCGCAACCAAAGTTCCCGGATGACCGACGCCGATCCGCTGCAACGCCTTCTCGCCCACTACCGCTCGATGCCGCCGGTCGCGGTGATGGACCTGCGCATCGCCGGTTACGACGGCGCGCGCCTGCGCCTGCAGGCCCCGCTGGAGCGCCATGTCAACGACAAGGGCTGCGCGTTTGGCGGCAGCCTCGCCTCGATGATGACGCTGGCGTCGTGGGGCCTGGTGTGGCTGCAACTGGAGGCGGCGGGGCTGGAGGCCGACATCTTCGTCGCCGACAGCCAGATCCGGTATCTCGCGCCGCTGTATGCCGACCTGCAGGTGGAAGCCGAACTGGCGCCGGACGCCGACTGGTCGACGTTCGTGGCCACCCTGCGCTTGCGCGGGCGCGCCCGCGCAAGCGTGACCGCGCGCGCCGGCCTGCCCGGGGGGGGCGTCGCGAGCGACTGCACCGCACGTTTTGTGGCGATCGCCCGACCCTCGTGACCGGCAGCCGCTAGGATGGCGGCTCCAGTCCCCTTGCCATGGAGCCGCCGATGCGCCTGCTGAACCTCGTGATGCTGCTGTGCGTGCTCGTCATGAGCGGCTGCGCAAACATGGGCCGCGAGGCCGACGCTCTCGACCAGGCGCAGTACGCCTGGTCGGCTGCGATCCGCTGGGGCGACTTCGAGGGCGCGCTCAACCTGGTCGATCCCAGCCACCGCGAGGCCAATCCGGCCACCCCGCTGCAGATGGCCCGCTACGAGCAGGTGCAGATCTCCTCGTACCGCGACGTCGGCTCCGACCGCAACATCGAACTGGGGACCGCGGTGCGCGACATCGAGATCGGCGTGATCAACCGCCACACCCTCGCCGAGCGCACGCTGCGTTACCGCGAGCGGTGGCGCTGGGACGCCGAGGCCCGCACCTGGTGGCTGGAAGGCGGGCTTCCGGACCTGTGGGCCGGCATGTGAACCAGGGCCGGCGCGGCCGAGGTTTTGCGCCGCCACCGGCGCTGGGGGACAATCCGCCCCCGTTCCCCGCGCCGTGATCACGTGACCTTCGAAGAACTGCTGGCCTTCGCCAACCGCAACCTCTACCTGTCGCTCGGACTGGTCGCCATCACCGTGGCGCTGATC
Source organism: Lysobacter sp. (assembly GCA_035465455.1). Lineage (GTDB taxonomy): Bacteria > Pseudomonadota > Gammaproteobacteria > Xanthomonadales > Xanthomonadaceae > Lysobacter_K. Next base: position 2,883 of record DATHRJ010000053.1, on the reverse strand, counting down.
TACACCGAGATCGCGCGGCTGTTCCGCGGCTACAAGAGCCTGCGCCCGGCCGAACTGACGGCGCTGATCAACCGCGAGAACGCGCTGGTGGTCGACCTCTCGCCCAGCGGCGACTTCGAAAAAGGCCACATCGCCGGCAGCCGCTCCGTCGCGTCAAGCCAGTTCGACCCCGAGAGCAAGCTGCTGGCCAAGGCCAAATCGCTGCCGGTGGTGGTGACCTGCCGCACCGGGCAGGTCTCGGCCGGTGCGGCCAAGCGGCTGAAAAAAGCCGGTTTCGAGCAGGTGTACTGGCTCGACGGCGGTGTGCAGGGCTGGCAGCAGGCCGACCTGCCGCTGGTCAAGGGCCGCTGAGCGGCGGTCCCGCCGCACGCTGACCAGGCCGGCATTGGTCGGCCCGGACCCGGAGCCATGGCCGGGCGGCCGTGCGCGCCCTGCATGGCATAATTTCCCTCTTTTATTTTTCGCTTGCTGGAGTACGACATGTCCGAAGACAACCTCAATGGCGCGACCGCGCCGGTCGAAGCCGCCGCCGGCCCGGCGTTCACGGTCGAGAAGATCTACGTCAAGGACGTCTCGTTCGAGGTCCCCGGCGGCGCTGCGGCATTCAACGAAAGCGCGCAGCCGCAGCTGCAGATGAACCTCAACCAGAGCGTGCAGCGCCTTGGCGAGTCCGCCTACGAGGTGGTGCTGGGGATCAACCTGACCTGCAACGCCGACGAAAAGCCGATGTACCTCGCCGAGGTCCAGCAGGCCGGCGTGTTCACCTTGGCCGGCTTCGATCCGGCGACCCTGGACGGCATGCTCGGGGCGCACTGCCCGAACGTGCTGTACCCGTACGCGCGCCAGCTGATCAGCAACCTGATCCAGGCCGGCGGCTTCCCGCCGTTCTTCCTGCAGCCGATCAACTTCGATGCGCTGTATGCCGAGGGTCTGCGCCAGCGGGCCGCGCAGCAGACCGACGGGCTCGCGGACGCCGAGACCGCAGGCAGCGCCTGATCACCGCGGTGTCCGCGGCGGATTCCAGCGGGGCGGTGGCCGGCAAGCCGCGCGTCGCGGTGCTGGGCGCGGGGTCGTGGGGCACCGCACTGGCGGCACTGATCGCGCGGCATGGCCACCCCACCACGCTGTGGGGCCGTGACCGGGCGACGGTGGCGGCGATCGCGCAGCGCCGCGAGAACCCGCGCTATCTGCCCGGCATCGTCCTGCCCGACGGACTTGCCGCGACCACCAACCTAACGCAAGCGCTGGCTGGCGCCGAGCTGGTGCTGGTGGTGGTTCCATCGCATGCCTTCTCCGAAACCCTGCATGCCCTGGCGCCGCTGCGGCCGCCTGGCGCCGGCGTGGCCTGGGCAACCAAGGGCTTCGAGCCCGGCAGCGGCCGTCTGTTGCACGAGGTCGCCGCCGAAGTGCTGGGCCCGGACGTGCCGCTCGCGGTCGTCACCGGGCCGTCGTTCGCCAAGGAGGTCGCGCTCGGGCTGCCGACCGCGCTCACCGTGCACTCGCCGCAGGCGGAGTTCGCGCAGCTGGTGGCCGACGTGCTGCACGGCCCGGCGTTCCGCGCCTACACCGGCAGCGACATGCGCGGTGCCGAGCTCGGCGGGGCGATGAAGAACGTGCTGGCGGTCGCCACCGGCGTCGCCGACGGCATGCAGCTGGGCCTCAACGCGCGCGCTGGCCTGATCACCCGCGGCCTCAACGAGATGCTGCGGCTCAACCACGAGATCGGCGGCCAGCCGGAGACGCTGATGGGACTGGCAGGACTCGGCGACCTGGTGCTGACCTGCACCGGCGACCTCTCGCGCAACCGCCGGCTCGGCCTCGCGCTCGGCCAGGGCCAGTCGCTGGCCGAAGCGGTGACCGCGATCGGGCAGGTGGTCGAGTCGGTGCAGACCGCCGACGAGGTGATGCGCCTGGCCGAGCGGCACGCGGTCGAACTGCCAATCGCCGAGGCGGTCCACGCGGTGCTACACGGCCACTTGACGCCGGCCGAGGGGCTGCGGCAGCTGCTCGCACGCGAGCAGAAATCCGAGTACCCGTCCGCCCTGTTCCACTGAAGGCGCCGGTTTCTGCGGCTCAAGGCCGCCAGTCCGGGATTCGTCCGCCCCGTCGCGGCCAGCAAAAAAAAGCCCGGCCGAGGCCGGGCTTGAGTCGCGATGTTTCGGAGAGAGAGAAATCGCGGTTGTGGAACGGGTGCTGCTTAGAACGTGATGCGCGGACCGATGAAGTACTGGGTGTCGCCGTCGGCGAACTTGACGTCGCCGCTCAGGCCCCAGGTCGGGTTGAACTTGACCTGGCCACCGATGCGGCCATAGACATCGCCGTCGTAGTCGCTGCCGTCTTCGTAACCGGCCAGCGCGTAACCCTCGACCATCGGGCTGATCGCGCCGCGCACGCCGGCCTCGACGCTGTAGCCGTCCAGTTCATCGGAACCGACTTCGGTGCGCTCGTAGGCGATCCGGGTCAGCAGGTCCACGCGCGGGGAGATCTCGTGGTTGTAGCCCACGCCGACGCGGTACTGGTCGACATCGACGCCGGGGAAGCGGATGCCCAGGTCGGTGAAGTCATCGGTGGTCTGGCGGGTGTAGCCGCCGAACACGTGGAAGTTCGGCGCGATCGCGCCCGAACCGTTGACCGCGAAGCCGTCGGCATCGCCGAAATCGGTATCGGTGGCGCTGTAGCCGCCTTCGACGTAGGTGTACGACACGCCGTCGGCTGCGGTGGCGGCGAAGGGCAGTGCGGCGAGCAGGGTCAGGGCAAGCAGGGAGCGTTTCATAAGGTCTTTGCCTCTTGTTGGTTATCCGACCGGTTCGTAGGGGTTCCGGCTCGGTCCGCGCAGTATCCCCACGGCGGCAAAATCCCAACTGAATTGGTGTACCCGGGGGT
>DATHRJ010000052.1:0-2749 GCA_035465455.1 Lysobacter sp. | reverse complement strand
TCGATGAGTCCCTCTCCGCCATCCGCCGCAACATGCCGATTCCGGCGGTCTGCGGCCGGGTCTGTCCTCACCCCTGCGAAAAGGCCTGCCGCCGCGCCCTGGTCGACGAGCCGATCAGCATCATGGGTCTCAAGCGCGTCGCCGCCGACCACGAATGGATGCACCACAAGCAGCCGCCGATGCGCCCCAAGGCCTCCACCGGCAAGAAGGTCATGGTGGTCGGCGCCGGCCCGGCCGGCCTGACCGCCGCGACTTACCTGGTCCGCTTCCACCGCCGCATCGCGGTGGTCGATGCCGGCGAAAGCCGCGCACGCTGGATCCCGACCAGCCACAATTTTCCCGGATACCCGTCCGGCATCGGCGGCCACGCGCTGCTGGCGAAACTGCGCGCGCAGGCCGAGGGCTACGGCGCGACGATCACCCCCGGGCGCATCACCGCGCTGCACCGCGAGCACGACCTGTTCGTCGCCAGCGACGACCAGGGTCGCCAGTGGCGCGCGTGTCGGGTGCTGCTGGCGACCGGCATCGTCGACCGCATGCCGCGGATGGAGCGGCTCGAGCAGGCGATCGCGTCCGGCACCGTGCGCCTGTGCGCGGTTTGCGACGGCTACGAGGCCAGCGACGAGGCCATCGCGGTGCTGGGCCCGGCCGATGTGGCGATCCACCACGCGCTGTTCCTGCGCACCTTCTCGCGCCGCGTCACCGCGATCCGCTCCGGGCCCGGTGAGCCGAGCTCCACCAGCGCGAAGCTGGCCGAGTCGGCGGGCGTCGAACTGTTGCCGGTACCGGTGCGGCTGGAGAGCGGCAACCAGCACTGCGAGGCGATCCTGGACGATGGCAGCCGCCATCGCTTCGACACCCTGTATCCGGTGCTCGGCGGCGACGCCCAGGCGCAGATGGCCATCGCACTGGGTGCCAGGGCCGACGACAAAGGCGAGTTGCAGGTCGACGCCTCGATGCAGACCACGGTCGACGGGCTGTACGCGATCGGCGATATCGTCAGCGCGCTCAACCAGATCAGCGTCGCGGTCGGCCACGCCGCGATCGCCGCCACCGCGATCCACAACCGCCTGCCGCCGAATTACCGCGAGGATGCCGCGAGCCAGCCGGTCACGGCGGCGCTGACCCCCGCGCCCGGCGTGGCCACCGGGTCGTGAGCTGCCGCTCGGCATCGTGCGCCGCGCGCGTATCCGCTGATGGAACCATCCGTGGCGCCGCGCGAGCGGCCGGAACGGTGGCAGCCGATTACACCGGCGCCAGCGTTGCCTGCATCCGGCCGCGTCGGTGCCTGTAAACATTCCCGTAACCCGGCGTCCGCCGCGTCTAGGTATGATTTTTTCGTTATGTCTCCATCCGATTCCCAGCAGGATGCGGCCAGCACGGTACCGTCCGAGCGGCGACCTGACGCAGCTGGCGTCGCGCCAATGAGCGTCACCGCGGTCACGCCGGTGTGCGAGCTGTCCGCACTGCCCGAGCGCTACCGCCACGTGCGCGCGCGCAGCGTCGCCCTGGCCGCGCCGCTTTCGGCGGAGGACGCGATGGTGCAGAGCATGGCCGACACCAGCCCCGCCAAATGGCACCTGGCCCACACCACCTGGTTCTTCGAGCGCTTCGTGCTGGCCGCGCGCAACGGCTACCGCGCGGTGAATCCGGCGTGGGACGTGCTGTTCAACAGCTATTACCAGAGCGTCGGCCCGATGCACGCGCGGCCGCAGCGCGGGCTGCTGTCGCGGCCTTCGCTGGCGCAGGTGCTGGACTATCGCGCCGAGATCGATACGCGCATCGCGCGCCGCTTCGCTGCCGGCGATCTCGACGACGAGGCACTGCGCCGCATCACCCTGGGCACCCATCACGAGCAGCAGCACCAGGAACTGCTGCTGACCGACATCAAGCACGCGTTGTGGTGCAACCCGTTGCGTCCGGCGTACCGCGAGGACCTGCCGGATCATCGCGGCCGCGCGAGCGCGATGGGCTGGGTCGCCTGCGACGAGCGCATCGTCGAGATCGGCGCACCGCCATGGCCGGGCGCGGGGGTCACGCCGGACGCGTTCGCGTTCGACAGCGAGTCGCCGCGCCATCGCGTGCTGGTGCCGGCGCACGCACTGGCCGAGCGGCCGGTCAGCAACGCCGAATACCGCGAATTCATCGACGACGGCGGCTACCGCGACGCCGCATTGTGGATGAGCGAGGGCTGGAGCCGGATCAACGCCGAATGCTGGAACCGCCCGCTGTACTGGGACGCGGACCTGCAACAGGCCTTCACCCTCGGCGGCATGCGCGAGCTCGATCCGCATGCGCCGGTGTGCCACCTGAGCTACTTCGAGGCCGACGCCTACGCGCGCTGGGCCGGCGCGCGCCTGCCGACCGAGGCCGAATGGGAAAGCGCCGCGGCGACGCAGCCGGTCGACGGCCATTTCGCCGACGCCGCCAGCGCGCTGCAGCCGCAGGTCGCGAGCGCTGCCGCCACCGGATTGCGCCAGCTGTTCGGCGATGTCTGGGAATGGACCGCGTCCGCCTATTCAGCCTACCCGGGCTTCCGGCCGCTCGAGGGCTCGCTGGGCGAGTACAACGGCAAGTTCATGTGCAACCAGATGACGGTGCGCGGCGGTTCCTGCGTCACCGCCGACGATCACATCCGCGCCTCCTACCGCAGCTTTTTCTACCCGGACGCCCGCTGGCAGTTCCTCGGCTTCCGGCTGGCGAGAGACCTGGCCGGATGAGCCAGTCGGCCGCGGGCAGGAGCGAGCTC
>DATHRJ010000051.1:0-3392 GCA_035465455.1 Lysobacter sp. | reverse complement strand
CTCGCGACGCCGAGGGCGCGCCGGTGGGTGCCGTCACGGATCGGGTGAACCGCGCGTTGCACAATTTCCTGGAGACCTTCCCGTTCTTCGCCGCGGCGGTTCTCGCGGCGGCGGCGGCCGGACGCCTGGACGCCACAACCGCGCTGGGTGCACAGCTGTATTTCTGGGCCCGTGTCGCCTACATCCCGCTGTATGCCGCCGGGGTTCCGTACATCCGCACCGTGGTGTGGGGCGTGTCGATCGTCGGTCTGGTAATGGTGCTCGCGGCGCTGTTCTGAATCCGCCGGCAGGCGAATCGATGGGGCCTGTCGTTGGGGTTGGCGCGGCGGCCTAAAGCCCGCGGACGGGGAGCCTCAGCGCGGAACGGCAGCAAACCGCGTGCGTTTTCCAGGCAGGAAAAACGCCGGCATTGCCGGCGTCTTCCCGGTGTTGCCGCGCTGCTCAGTCGAGCAGTTCGGTGTGCTCGAAGCCCGGCGCGAGGGTCACGTGGTGGATCCACACGCCGCCGGCGCCGTCGGGTGCGGCCCAGACCTCGTCGAACACGCCCTTGCGGATGCGCATGCCCATCGGGACCTGGCCGGCCATCGGCTTGCCGTTGCCCTTGCCGTTGCCGCCGCCGCCGGACGAGCCGATGGCGTAGGTGTTGTAGCTGTCCAGGTGCGAATAGATCGTCTCCAGTTGCGCGTAGTCGTGCGCATTGGGGCGCGTGCTGTTGGGCGATTGCGAATAGTCCATGCAGGTGTTCTGGGACGAACCGTTCTCGCTGGTATGGCCCAGGCCGAACAGGTGGCCGACTTCCTGGCACATGACGTGGTCGCGTTCGTCCTGGATGGCGAAGTACGACGAGTAGCTGTCGTTCACCTTGGCGGTGCCGCGGGTGATGTGGCCGTTGCTGTCGATGTTGATCGACGCCAGCCCCAGCCAGCCGTTGTTGCCGTAGGCCGCGTTGCACACGCGGATCTGCCCGCTCACGGCCGCGCAGCGCTTGCGCGTGCGGGCGCTGTCGTCACTGCTCGTCACCGCCAGGTCGAAGGCGGTCGATTTCGACCAGTCCGACAGGGTCTGGGCGAGCTCGCCATCCCAGTCCGGGGTGGTGCTGTCGACCACCTGCAACGGGAAGTTCTGCGCGGTACGGGCCCAGTGGTAGTTGTTCCAGCTATGGCTGGCAGTGGCGGACAAGGCGACGGTGAAAAGCGCGGCTGCGCCTGCGACGCGAAGCGAAAGGCGATTGAATTTCATGGTTGGTTACCCCGGAAGTTGGAAGGCAGGCATCCTGCGATTGCCCCATGTGCACCGGCGCCATGACCTCATGACATGTCCTCATGACATGACCTCATGACCGGACCGGATACACATTGTTCGCAAACGCGGTCGGGCAGCAAAAGCGGCCAGTCATGTTTTCGCAGGGTTGCCGCGATGGGTTCGCGCGGCCGTTGGGGGATGGATTACGATCGGCCCACCGGGTCACCAGGCAGGAGCTTCCCATGTCGTTTGGCCGCAGCATCTTGTGCGCGATTGTGATCGCCGGGCTTGCGGCGCTGCCTTCGGCATGTGCCCCTGCCGGGCGATCGCAAAGCCCGGCGGCAATGGCCGGGTGGTACCTGCAGCGTGGCGTCGATGCGACGTTCCAGCCGTGCGGGGCAGCGCATCTGAGGGTCGCCAATGGCGCCGAACTGCGCCGCAAGGCAGCCGATTTCGGACTGCAGGATGGCGATCCGGTGTATGTGAAGTTGTTCGGAAGCAGGCGAGACGGCGAGTTCCGCCTGTCGGGGATCGAGCAGTTCGGATCCAAGGTGCCGGTACGCGATTGCCCGATGACCGGGACCGTAATCCAAAGGTAGTGCCCCGGTCCGAGGCTGGCCCGCGAGGATCAGGACGCCCAGCCGATCACACGGCCACGGAACGCTATCCTCGGCCGGTAGCCGTGCATCGTCGTCCTGCACGAACACTCCATGGTCAGAGCGCTTCGCCGAGGGGTGGTCGCAGGGAAATGGAAGGCGGCGACATCGTGCGCGAGCAGCATTCCATGTCGACCACTCCGGCGGCGACGTCCAGTGGTTCATTGCAGGAGTTTCAGCATGGCAGATGACAGCGACTTCCCGGGCTTGCGCTCGCCGATGGCGGAGGGCGCGGCCTTCGCCCACTCGGACAACCAGGGCTTCCGCACACCGCTCAATATCGCCGGCCACGCGCTGGTCACCGACGAGCCGGTGGCGGTCGGCGGCACCGATGCCGGCCCATCGCCCTATGGGCTGATCTCCGCCGCGCTGGCCTCGTGCACCGCGATGACCCTGCACTCCTACGCGAAGATGAAGAAGTTGCCGGTCACCGACATCCGGGTCCTGGTGCAGCACAACAAGGTGCACGAGATCGATTGCGAACATTGCGAGACCGACCCGGGCGCGAAGATCGACCAGCTGGAGCGGACGATCTGGATCGACGGCGATCTCACCGCACAGGTGCGCGAACGGCTGATGCAGATCGCCGATCGCTGCCCGGTGCACCGGACCTTCAACGACAGCGTGCGCATCGTCAGCCGCGAGGGTTGAGCCGCACACAAATGCCGATCACGCGGTCAAAGCTCGACGATCGGCTTGAACCCGCCCCAGAACATCCGCTTGCCATCGAACGGCAGTGTCTTGGGGTCCATCATGTCGGCCAGGCGCGGATCGGCCATCACCAGCTTGTTGATGCGGTCGCGGTCGCGACGCGCCGTCGGATCGAAAGCCCGGCATGAGCTGCGCGGGCGCATACCGTCGATCAGCGACCGCCGCCCCCGCCACCACCGCCGCCGCCGCCCGACGAGCCGCCACCTCCGCCGCCTGAGGAACTGCCGGGCGGAGTGGACGACGAGGAAATCTGCGAGTCCAGGCTGCTGCCGATGGTGCGGGCGAAGCTGCCGATGTCGCCACTGCCGGTGCCGTGGTACCAGGCCATCGCCGAGGTCGCCGCCGCGGCCGCCGCGGCGCCGACTGCGAGGGTGAACTTCTTCGTCCACGCGTCCTCCACGTCCAGCGCGACCGCGTACGGCAGCAGGCGCTCGTAGCGCTGCGCATCGAGTGCCGGGGGTGCGCCGGGGCCGGCGAGGCGGGCGAGTTCGTCGCTTTCGGCCACCGCGAGGTAACGCTTGAGGCCCGCGATCTCGTCCATCAGCCGGCGCCCTTCCGGCGTCGGCGCCTTGATCAGGTTGCCGAATACCACCAGCACCACCAGCATCGCCGCCAGCACCGTGAAGATCAGCGCAATCCCGCTGCCACCGCTCAGCAGCAGCGCGATTGCCGCGGTCATCGCCGTGACCAGCACCGCGATCACGATGCTGCCGCCGTTGCGCGAGAACAGCGCCGGCTGGAAGCGGCTGGACAGCGCCTTGCTGTGCCGGCCGATCGCCGCCT
>DATHRJ010000050.1:0-13777 GCA_035465455.1 Lysobacter sp. | reverse complement strand
CCGCTGCGCACGTCGTTGGCGGTGGCCAGGTGTTCCAGCTTGAACGAGGTCGCCCCATCTTCCCGCTGCGGCCACACCAGTCCGTCCGGGCGCAGCGCATGGGCCAGGCGCAGCACGTCCAGCAGGTCCCAGCGCGAGTTGCCGCCACGCCATTCGCGCTCGTAGGCGTCATGGAAGTTGCGGAACAGCCCATGGCGGATGAATTCGTCGTCGAAACGCAGCGAGTTGTAGCCGACGCTGCAGGTTTCCGGCCGCGCCATCTCCTCGACGATCAGCCCGAACGCCGCCGCCTCATTCATGCCGTCGCGAAGCGCCGCCTGCGGGGTGATGCCGGTGATCAGGGTGGCGACCGGGGAGGGCAGCAGGTCGTCGGCCGGCTTGACGAAGATGCTGATCGGCTCGTCGATCTCGTTGAGGTCGGCGTCGGTGCGGATCGCGGCGAACTGGGCGATGCGCGTCCTGCGCGGGTCGGCGCCGAAGGTCTCGAGGTCGTAGAACAGGAAGCTGGCGGGCATGGGCGATAGGGCTGCTGGACCGGGCTCAGGATGACAGAAGGGCTGCCGGGCATGGCCCCTGCGGGGGCACGCGGGGACATGACGCGTTCATGGTCCCTCCGCCAGCGGCGGCAGCCGCTCGTGCACCGCCGCGTCGACGGCATCCCAGTCCAGAGTGTCCAGCGAGGCGTGGCCGCCGGTGAACTGGGCCAGCAACGCGCGCTGCACCTCGCCGCGCTCGCGGGCGACGGCGTATGGCATCCGGCGGAATGTCACCATCGCATAGCGCGGCACGAAGCGATCCGGGTGACGGTCGGCGAGCGTGCGTTCCAGTGCCCGTTGCAGCAGGTAGTCGTCGTCGTCGACGCGGTCGCGCATCTCCAGGTAGTTCTCCAGCGCCATCTGCTGGATCGCACGCGAGTTGGGCAACCGTTCGGCCTGGAATGCCGCAAACGCGGCTGCCCGGTCGGCAGTTGCATCCAGGTGGGCGGCCAGCGCAACGCAGTCCTCGAAGGCGCAGTTCATGCCCTGGCCGTGGAACGGCACCATCGCGTGTGCGGCATCGCCGATCAGGACCGCACGGTCGTCCAGGTGCCACGAATCGAGATACAAGGTGGCGAGCAAACCGGCCGGGTTCGCCTCGAAGTCGCGCTCCAGGTGGGGGATCAGCGGCAGCGCATCGGCGAAGTCGCGCTCGAACAGCGCGCGCGCGTCGGCGCCGGTGCGCACGGTGGCGAAACTCGGCTGGTCCGGGGATTCCGCGTCGTTCGGCAGGAACAGGGTCACGGTGAAGGTGCGCTCGTCGTTGGGCAGCGCGATGCACATGTAACGGCCGCGCGGCCAGATATGCAGCGCGTTGGGCTCGATGCGGAAGCCACCGTCGGCGGCCGGAGGGATCTCCAACTCCTTGTACGAGTGGCCGAGGAACTCGGTGCGTTCGCCAAGTTCCGTCTCCCGGGCGATCGCCGCGCGCAGCGACGAGCCGGCACCATCGGCGCCGACCAGCGACTGGAACGGCAACGTGTGTGCGCAGCCATCGCGCTCGTCGGCGAAGCACACCGTGCGCGCTGCGAAATCCACTCCATCGAGGCGACGGTTGAAGTGCAGGGTCGCGCCCGCGCGCTGCGCACTGTCGAGCAGGGACACGTTGAGTTCGCCGCGATGCACCGACCAGATCACCTCGCTGTCGTCGCGCCCGTAGCGCTGCAGGTCCACCCGGCCATCGGCGAAGTGGACCATGCGCCCGCGCATCATCACCGCATGGGCCATCACCGCCGCTTCCGCCCCGGCCTGCTCCAGCGCAAAGCGGCCGCGCTCGGCGAGCGCGAGGTTGATCGAGCGCCCACCCTCGTAGCCCTTCAGGCGCGGATCCCCGCGCTTCTCGAACACGTCCACGCGCCAGCCGCGCTGCGCGAGCAGGGTGGCCAGCAGCGCCCCGGCCAGGCCGGCGCCGATGATGGTGATGTGGCGGACTGCGGGCTCAGCCATCGCGCCAGGACTCGACCGAACGCGCGAAACGCAGCACGTCGGCATGGGTGTTGTAGAGCGGGATCGGCGAGATCCGGATCACGTCCGGCTCGCGCCAGTCGCCCAGCACGCCTTGGGCGGCCAGGTGTTCGAACAGGGCGCGTCCGCGCGCGTGGCCACCGCTGACGCGCAGGGAAAGCTGCGCGCCGCGTCGTCCGGGTTCGGCCGGGGTGACGATTTCCAGCGTATCGGTGAGCCGTGCCCGGATCAGGTCTTCGAGGTAGCCGGTGAGCTGCTGCGACTTGTTTCGCAATGCCGGCATCCCGACGCGGTCGAACAGGTCCAGCGACGCCCGCAACGGCGCCAGTCCGAGTACCGGCGGGTTGCTGAGCTGCCAGCCCTCGGCGCCCGGCGTCGGCACGAACTGCGCACCCATCTTGAAGCGCGAGGCCGCGTCGTGGCCCCACCAGCCCGCCAGCCGCGGGCGGTCGGTATGCGCATGGCGCTCGTGCACGAAGCACCCGGCGACCGCGCCCGGCCCGGCATTGAGGTATTTGTAGTGGCACCAGACCGCAAAGTCGGCGCCGCTGTCGTGCAGCGACAGGTCGATGTTGCCGACCGCATGGGCGAGGTCGAACCCGCACACGGCCCCCTGCGCATGGGTGAGCCGGGCGATCTCGGCCAGGTCGAACGCCTGCCCGCTGCGGTACTGCACCCCCGGCCACAGCACCAGCGCCAGGCGCGGGCCGTGCTCGGCGATTGCGCGCTCGATCGCGGCCATCGAGAACGTGTCGTCGGCTTCATCGGGCTGCAGTTCGATCAACTCGGTGGCCGGGTCGAAGCCGTGGAAGGCGATCTGCGAGGCGACCGCGTGCTGGTCGGACGGGAATGCGCCGGCTTCGATCAGGATCGCCGGGCGTTCGCGCGTGGGCCGGTAGAAGCTGGCCATCATGAAGTGCAGGTTGGCGGTCAGCGAGTTCATCGCGACCACCTCCACGGGTTTGGCGCCGACCACGCGCGCGAGCGGGTCGCGCACGAGCTCGTGATAGGTCATCCACTGGGTTTCGCCGGTGAAGTGGCCCTCCACCGCGAGCGTCGCCCACTTGTCGAGCACTTCCAGCACATGCGCGCGCGCGGCGCGCGGCTGCAGGCCCAGCGAGTTGCCGCAGAAGTACGCCTGGTCGGCGCCATCGTGCTGCGGAATCAGGAACTCGTCGCGCAGGCCGCGCAACGGGTCGGCCGCGTCCAGCGCGGCGGCGTGGTCGTCGGAGAACAGGTCGTGGTCGTTCATGGAGTCCTTGCGTGCGTTCATGCGAAGCGCGACTTCGACAGGCCCAGCCATTCCAGCGCGGTGCCGTGATAGAGGCGCGCCTGTTGCGTGTCGGACAGTTCCAGCGCGGCGATGCCGGCGCCGGGCGACTGCTCGCCGAGCGGGAACGGGTAGTCGGTGCCGAGCATCACCCGCGATACCCCGCAGGTGTCGATCAGGTAGCGCAGCGCGCGGTCGTCGGCCACCCAGGAGTCGAAGTAGAACCGGTCGAGGTATTCGCGCGGATTGCGCGGGTTGTCGGTGGCGACCAGGTCCGGGCGCATGTTGAAACCGTGCTCGATGCGGCCGATCGTGTACGGGAAGCTGCCGCCGCCGTGGGCGAGGCAGATCTTCAGTTTCGGCAGCCGCTCCAGCACGCCGCCGAATATGAGGCTGCAGGCCGCGCGCGATTGCTCCGCGGGCATGCCGACCAGCCACGGCAGCCAGTACTTGGGCATCGACTCGCTGCCCATCATGTCCCACGGATGCACCAGGATCGCCGCACCCAGTTCGCTGGCGGCCTGGAAGAATTCGAACAACTCCGGTGCGTCGAGGTTCCAGTCGTTGACGTGGCTGCCGATCTGCACGCCCTGCAGGCCGAGCTGGTCCATGCAGCGCTCCAGCTCCTGCACCGCCAGCCGCGGAGACTGCAGTGGCACGGTGCCGATGCCGGCGTAATTGCGCGGGTGGCTGCGGCAGGACTCGGCCATGTGGTCGTTGAGCGCCTGGTGGAGTTCCAGCGCCTGGTGCGGCTTGGCCCAATAGCAGAACATCACCGGCACGGTGCTGATCACCTGCACCTGCACGCCGAAGCGCGCGTAGTCGTCCATGCGCTCCTTCGCGTCCCAGGTCTTGGACCAGATCTCGCGGAAGAAGCGCCCGTCCTTGTAGATGCGGTGTCGGCCATCGTCGGTGTGGTGGATCACCGGGAAGCGCACATCGCCGTACTTGCGCGCCAGGTCGGGCCAGTCGCGGGGCAGGTAATGCGCGTGGGAATCGATTTTCAGCATCGGTGTCTTGCAGCCATCGGAATCGGGGGGCGAACGTCAGTGCGGCAACGGGAAAGGCCCGCGCTGTGAATCGGGGGGCGTCGCTACGATAACCGACCGTTCGGTTCCGTTGCCGATGAGGTGCGGGTCAGCTAGCTTGCTCGCAATTATCGCATTACTGCCGCTACGGACTGCCGCTGCTCGCAGGGCTGACGGCCGGCATGAGCAGCCAGCCTCCGGGCACGAGGCTCGTCGCGAGCATGACCTCGTTGATGTCGCGATGACTTCGCCAGCTGTCTGCACACCGGTTATCCGCTGCCAGCCAGAAGGCGTTGATCGCATCGCGCACCGGCACATGCGGTTGCAGCGCTGCGAGCAATCTTCGTGCGGCGGCATCGCCGGCGAATTCCTGGTCGCCGGCTGCGTGCGTAAGCGTGTCGACCGCGGCCAGTCCGATCGCCAGCCCCAGTTCCCGGAAACCCAGCCGCTGCTGGGCCGGTGCGTGGCCCGGTGGATGGTAGTGCTGCAGGCCGAGCAGTGCCGCGGTAAGCAGCCGGTTGAGCAGGTCGTGGCCATCGAACCGCTCGTGGCGCATCAGTTGCTCGACCCGAAACGCATCCATCAGCAGGCCCCCCAGCCCGAGTGGATCGGCGGTTGCCCAGTTGCCGGCGTCCAGCATCGCGGCGTAATCGGCAGCCGCGTGCTTCAGGTCCGGTCCTTCGGTCGCGCCGAAGGCGGCCGCGCTGCGCTGCAATGCGACCGTGGTGATGTAGCCGTCCAGCGGATCGTGCTGGCCCATCGAGGCCACGAGCGGTCGCGACAGGTCGATGCTCATCTTCCAGTGCATCCGGCGCGCGCCACCCGGCACGGCATAGGTAAAGGCGCGATGGGCGGTGTCGGCCAGTTCCCGCGCCCACAGGTTCAGGTGCGGCGAGCCGGTGGCGCGCGCCAGCTGGTCCAGCGCGTGCATCCAGCGCGTGAGGTAGTGGAAATACTGCCCATCGCGCTGCCACTCCAGATCCTCGTCGACGGGTTCACCCGGTCCGCGCTCGGGCAGCGGCTTGCCGATGCGCAGGCCTGCGCGGGTCGGATGCCCGGCGCTGGCTGCACCGTGGGGTCCGTGCAACCAGCCGCGCCGCACGTCGTCCTGGCGGAACTGTCCAAGATCGCCGTGCACGCGCTCGATCGTCAGCAGGGCCTGCTGGCGCAGGTGCGGGTCGTTGCAGGCATCGGAAAGTCCGAGGAAATTGCAGGCCGCGAACGCGTCGGTCCACAGGTAACGCTGCGATGGTGCGTCCGACGTCAGCCCGGTGCGCTGCGCGAACCGGCTCATCAGTTCCGCGGCGATCGCGACGTTCGCGTCCGTGGCCACTGGATACCTCCGGCATGGAGTATCGGCGCGTGCCTGCTAATTCCGCGTGGGCGGGCATCCAGCCGCGCGGCGCAGTCCGCGCGGAGCCTGCTGCGGATTCAGGTGTCCGGCATCACGTAGCGTGCCGGTGCCGGATTCACGTGATCGCATGACTTGCAGGTCCGCAGCTCGGCGGAGGAATAGAAGCGGTCGAACACCGGCGGGAAGTCGCGCTCGATGTCCTGCAGCTGGAAATACTCCTCGTACAACCTGGCGTTGCACTGCTCGCAGAACCACAGCAACCCGTCCTTCTCGTGTGGCAGGCGCTTGCGCTCGATCACCAGGCCGATCGAGTCGGCCATCCGTTGCGGCGAGTGCGGCACCCGCGGCGGCAGCAGGAAGGTTTCGCCGGCGCGGATCGGTATGTCGCGCACCGCCCCGTCCTCCTGGATGCGCAGCACCATCTCGCCTTCGAGCTGATGGAACCATTCGGCGCCTTCGTCGTAGTGGTAGTCGGTACGCGCGTTCGGCCCACCAACCACCATCACGATGAAGTCGCCATCGAAGATGACCTTGTTGCCGACCGGCGGCTTCAGCAGGTGGCGGTGTTCGTCGATCCAGGCTTGCAGGTTGATCGGGGCGGGCAGCATCGGTCTACTCCGTGGGCACGTCGTGCTTCAGCACGGCGATGCACTTCAGTTCGATCGCGATCGGTGTCGGCAGCGCGCTGATGCCGAGCGTGGTCCGGCAGGGCGCGTGTTCGCTGTCGGGAAACATTTCCGCCCAGACCGCGTTGTAGGCGGCGAAATCGTGCGCCATGTTGGTCAGGTAGACGGTGACATCGACCAGGTCGCCCAGGTCGGCACCGCTGGCCTGCAGCACCGCACGCACATTGGCGAACACCGCACGGGCCTGCGACTGGATGTCGTAGCTGATGAGGTGGCCGTCGACGTCATGGACATTGCCCATGACCGCGTTGCTGGCGGCATCGCGGGGGCCGATGCCCGACAGGAACAGCAGGTTGCCGACGCGACGCGCATGCGGGTAATGGCCGACCGGCCGTGGCGCGGAGTCGGTATGCACGGAATGGTTCATGACTGCGCCCCGATCGTCTCGTTGATTCGCGCCAGCGCACCGGCATACAGCTCGGGCAACCGCTCGATCGCGTCCACGTCGATGCCCAGGTCATGCACCAGGCCGTTGTGCAGGCCGTACACCCAGCCGTGAACGCTGACCTGCTGGCCACGGAGCCAGGCATCCTTGAGGATGGTGGTGTGGGCGACGTGGGACACCTGTTCCAGCACGTTGAGTTCGCACAGCCGATCGTGCCTGGTAGTGCCTTCCCGGGAACGCAGCAGGCAGCCCTCGTGTTTCTCGGCCACGTCGGTGACATGGCGGATCCAGTTGTCGGCCAGGCCGAGCCGGGCCTGGTTCAGCGCCGCGTGCACGCCGCCGCAGCCGTAATGGCCGACCACCAGGATGTGCTTGACCTTGAGCACGTCGACCGCGAACTGGATGACCGACAGGCAATTGAGGTCGGTATGCACGACGACGTTGGCGATGTTTCTGTGGACGAACACTTCGCCGGGGGCCATGCCGATGATCTGGTTGGCGGGCACGCGCGAGTCGGAGCAGCCGATCCACAGGTATTCGGGCGCCTGTTGCACAGAGAGGCGGTCGAAGAACCCGGGGTCCTCCTTGAGCACGCGGTCGGCCCATTCGCGGTTGCGCGCAAGCAGGTCTTCGATCGTATTGAGCATTCGCACTTATCCCAGGTTGATGCCGACATTCTTGGTGTCGGTGAAGAATCGCATCGCTTCCAGGCCGCCCTCGCGGCCGAGGCCAGAGGCGCCGCTGCCGCCGAACGGCGTGCGCAGGTCGCGCTGCATCCAGGTATTGATCCAGACGATCCCCGCGCGCAGGTCGGCGGCGAGCAGATGGGCGCGGCTGAGGTCGCGCGTCCACACCGATGCCGCCAGTCCGTAGTCGCCGGCATTGGCCAGCGCCAGGGCCTCCTCGTCGGTGTCGAACGGCTGCAGCGTGACCACCGGCCCGAAGATCTCCTCGCGATTGCTGGCGCAGTCCGGGCCCAGGCCTTCGATCACCGCGGGTGCGACAAACCAGCCCGGCCGCTCGAGCGCGACGCCGCCGCACAACACATGGCCCCCGGCATCGCGGGCGCGGCCGATCGCGTCGATGACCTTGTCGAAATGCGCCTGCGAGACCAGCGGGCCGAGCTGGGTGTCGGGGTCGACCGGATCGCCGATGCGCAGCTCCTGTGCGCGCTCGACCAGTGCGTCGCGGAACTCGATGTAGATGCTGCGTTCGACCAGCATGCGCGAGCCGCACAGGCAGATCTGCCCGGAGTTCTGGAACGCGGAACGCACCAGCGTGTCCAGATGCAGCTTCCAGTCGCTGTCGGCGAACACCAGCGTCGGGTTCTTGCCGCCCAGTTCCAGCGACAGCTTCTTCAGCAGTGGCGAGGCGAGGCCGGCGATGCGGCGACCGACCGTGGTGCTGCCGGTGAACGACACCGCGCGCACGTCCGGATGCGTCACCAGCGCCTCGCCCACCTCGGGACCCAGGCCGTGGACGATATTGAGCACACCGGGGGGGAAACCAATTTCGGCGGCCAGCTCCCCCAGCATCGTTGCGCTTACCGGCGTGACCTCGGAGGGCTTGGCGACCACGGTGTTGCCGGCGGCCAACGCCGGCGCGATCTTCCAGGTCAGCAGGTAGAGGGGCAGGTTCCACGGTGAGATCGTCGCCACCACGCCCAGGGCATCGCGCAGGGTGTAGTTGAGGCCGGCCTGGCCATGGTGCGATTCACTGGAAAACTGCGTCGCGGCATGGGCGAAGAAGCGCAGGTTCGCGATCGCGCGCGGAATCTCCACCTCGCGGGTGAGCTTGATCGGCTTGCCGGCGTCGCGCGATTCGGCCTGGGCGAACAGTTCCAGCTTCGCCTCCAGCGCGTCGGCCAGCCGTTCCAGCCAGCGCGCGCGGTCGCTGTTGGGCAGCTTCGACCACTCCGGGAACGCGCGTGTGGCGGCGGCGACGGCCACATCAACGTCGGACGCATCGCCGGCAGCGACCTCGCCGTAAACGGCGCCGGTGGCGGGGTCGAATACCTCCAGCCAGTTGCCCGAAGCCGGGTCGCGGAGTTCACCGTCGATGAAGTGGCGCATGCGCATGCCGATAGCTTACCAGCGCCTGCCATGGCATCTTCGCGCCGCGCAGTTCGTTGCCGAAACGTCGCAGGCGTCCGCCGCAATGACGCTACAGCGAGCGCGTGCGTCCACCGTCGACCGGCAGGTTGATGCCGGTGATGTACCCCGCAGCCGGCGAGCACAGGAAGGCGATTGCCGCGGCAGTCTCCTCGGGCTTGGCGAAGCGCCGCATCGGGATCGCCGCGACCATGTCGGCAAGCACGTCGTCCACGCTGCGCCCGGTCTTGCTGGCGGTGGTCTGGATGATCTGCTCGATCCGCGGGGTCTGGGTCGAGCCGGGCAGCACGTTGTTGACGGTGATGCCCCTTGCCGCCAGTTCGGAGGCCAGGGTCTTGGCCCAGCTGGCGACCGCCCAGCGCGTGGTGTTGGACACGCCGAGACCGGCGATCGGCTCCTTCACCGAGGTGGAGATCACGTTGACGATGCGGCCCCAGCCGTCGCGCTCCATGCCGGGGATGACCGCTTCGGCCAGCACGTGGTTGGCCAGCAGGTGCTGACGGTACGCCGCCTCGAACGCGGCCAGTTCGGTGCCGTGGATCGGTCCTGGCGGCGGCCCGCCGCTGTTGTTGACCAGGATGTGCACCGGCCTGCCGGCGACGAGTGCTTCCACCTGGCTGCGCAGGGCATCGGTGTCAGCGGCATCGGCCGCGAGCCAGCCATGCGCCTGTCCGGACTGCGGCCGTGGCAGCTGCGTCGCGAGCGCGCGCAGCTTCTCTTCGCGCCGCGCGAGCAGGGTCACGTCTGCGCCCAGTTCCGCCAGCGCCTGCGCGGTGGCCAGGCCGATGCCCTGGCTGCCGCCGCAGACGAGGGCATGCTTGCCGGTGAGGTCGAGATCCATCTGGTGCTCCTTGGTGCTGCAGCGTGGCGCCAGCCGCGCGGCGGTGGTTGGTGGGGGTCGTCAGTCCAGGCGCTCGCGCATCAGGGTCGCGACATGCCGGTCGCGCTCGTTGCCGAGGGCCTCCAGCTGTTCGGCCACCGCGAGACGGTTTGCCTGCGGATGGTTCTGGTTGAGCTTGAAGGTCATCTCGACCCGGTCCACCTCGAAACGGAAGCCGATGATCCCGCGCAACTGGTCGCGATGGCTCTCCCGCTGCGGCTCGAACTTCCAGTCGCTGCCGATGGCGGCCTCATGATGATCGCTGAGCGCTGCGACCAGGTCGGCCAGCGCATCGGTGTCCACGAACGTGGTGAGCCGCCCGTGCAGGTGCGCGACCGCATAGTTCCAGGTCGGCACGCGCGCCTGCGCCTCCTTGTCGGGATACCAGGCCGGCGAGATGTAGGCGTGGGGGCCATGCATGATCGCCAGCGCGGCGCCGTCTTGGCGGAACTGGGGGTTGGTCCGTGCCCAGTGTCCGCGCAGTTCGATGCGGGCGTCGACCCGCGAGTAAAGCACCGGCAGGTGACTGGCCGTGGGCGTATCGCCGCGCGTGGTGATCAGGGTGACGAAGCTGTCGCGGGCCGCGAGGCGGTCCAGCGCGGCCAGATCGGTTTCGGCAAAGGCGGACGCGCGATGCATCCCGGGATCAGCGCCGCGGCGGCAGTTTCTGCAGCATCAGCGCCCGCAGGCCGGCGTCATCCCCGGCGTGCGGCGGCACCAGTTCCTCGAGCGCGAAGCCGCGCTCTTCGGCATCGTCGGCGTCCAGGCCGTCGAGCGCGCTGAACTCGGCGTCCATCAGCGCCGCGCGGGCAGTGTCTTCACTGTCGTAGGCCAGCACGTTGCCGTCGCTGTCGAGGACCTCGGCAGTGCCGGCCTCGCGCACCCGCAACCGCGCCCAGACCACGGTGCGCCCCAGCGTCGCCAGCCACCACTGGTCGGTGTTCGCGTCGGTCATGCCGATACCAGCATGGCGATCACCCAGAGGGTGCCTGCGGCGACCAGGCCGCTGATGATCGCCATCAACGACAGATACGCCGGCGTGGCGAGTCCGTTGAGATTGCGGTCGGCCGCGTCCCGATAGCGGCGTCGCAGCAGCCAACCCAGCGCGACCGGGCTGGCGAACGCGACCGGGCCCAGGCTGGCCTGCAGCGCCGGATGGCGGTCGCGTACGTGGACCAGGGTCAATGGCCAGAAGATCATGAAGGCGGTGGCCCCCGCGATCGCGACCGCCACGCACAGAAGCGCAAAGAACAGGATCATCGATCAGAACTCCGCATTGCCGGGCGCGCGCGGGTAGGGGATCGCGTCGCGGATGTTGGCCAGGCCGCACACGTACACCACCAGCCGCTCGAAGCCGAGGCCGAAGCCGGCATGCGGCACGCTGCCGTAGCGGCGGAAGTCGCGATACCAGGCGTAATGCTCCGGGTCGATGCCGAACTGCGCCATGCGCGCGTCGAGCACGTCCAGGCGTTCCTCGCGCTGGGCGCCGCCGATGATCTCGCCGATGCCCGGCGCCAGCACGTCCATCGCCGCGACGGTCTTGCCGTCGTCGTTGAGGCGCATGTAGAACGCCTTGATGTGCTCGGGGTAGTTGAGCACCACGACCGGGCGGCCGACGTGCTGCTCGGTCAGCCAGCGCTCGTGTTCGGTCTGCAGGTCCAGGCCCCACTCGACCGGGAACTCGAACTTGGGCCCGGACTTCTGCAGCAGCGAAACGGCATCGGTGTACTCGATCCGCTCGAACGGCGCGTTGATGAACGCCTCCAGACGCGTGATCGCATCCTTCTGCACGCGTTGCGTGATGAACTCCATGTCGTCGCCGCGCTCGTCCAGGACGCTGCGGAACAGGTACTTGAGGAAATCCTCGGCGACCTGCGCGTTCTCCAGCAGGTCGGCGAACGCGATCTCCGGCTCCACCATCCAGAATTCGGCCAGGTGGCGGGTGGTGTTGCTGTTCTCGGCGCGGAAGGTCGGGCCGAACGTGTACACCTTGCTCAGCGCGAGGCAGTAGGCCTCCACGTTGAGCTGCCCGGACACGGTCAGGAAGGTCTCCTTGCCGAAGAAGTCGCGCGAGAAGTCGATCGCGCCTGCCTTGTCGCGGGGCACGTTGGCCAGGTCCAGGGTCGAGACCCGGAACATCTGCCCCGCGCCCTCGGCGTCGGAGGTGGTGATGATCGGGGTGCTGATCCAGTAGTAGCCGCGTTCGTGGAAGAACCGGTGCACCGCCTGCGAGAGGCAGTGGCGGATGCGGGTGACCGCGCCGAACAGGTTGGTGCGCGGGCGCAGGTGCGCGACCTCGCGCAGGAATTCCAGCGAGTGCGCCTTGGGCTGGATCGGGTAGGTTTCCGGGTCCTCGACCCAGCCGACCACCTCGACCGACTCGGCCTGGATCTCGAACGACTGGCCCTGGCCTTGCGACGCCACCAGCGTGCCGGTGGCGATCACCGAGCATCCGGCGGTCAGGTGCTTCACCTCGGACTCGTAGTTGGCCAAGGAGCTGGGCGCGACCACCTGGATCGGCGCGAAGCAGGAGCCATCGCTGACGTTGACGAAGCTCAGCCCGGCCTTGGAGTCGCGCCGGGTGCGCACCCAGCCGCGCACCGTGACCTCGCCGCCGGCCGGCATCTTGCCCGCCAGCGCATGTTCCACGCTCGTGATCGTCATGGGTGGGTTCTCATCAGGAGCGTTCTCATCGAATCGTGCCCATTCAAGCGTGTTCAGGGGGAGCACGGCGACCGCGGGCGACCGTCATGTCTTGATTCCCGGCCGGTTCGGGCCGATATGGGAAAGGCGGCAGTTTAACTTGCGCCGCTATAGTTGGCTCGCCGGGACGATTGTTCCGGTTTCGCAATCGCAGGAGTTCACGCATGGCCGTCACCCTCAGCCCGGAAGCGCTCACCCGCGTCCAGCGCTATCTCGCCGAGACCCCTGGCACGCTGGGGCTGCGTTTCGGCGTGTCCAAGACCGGATGCTCCGGCTGGCAGCACATGGCCGACCTGGCCAAAGAGCAGCGCGAAGGCGACACCGTGTTCGAACAGGACGGCGTGCGGATCTACGTCGACGCGCCGAGCCTGCCGCTGGTGGACGGCACCCGGATCGACCTGGTGAAGCAGCGCCTGGGCGAGCAGTTCCTGTTCCGCAACCCCAACGCCAGCGCCGAATGCGGCTGCGGCGAAAGCTTCACCACCGACGCCGACGCCGCCTGAAATTCTTCGTAGCCCGGGTAAGCGCAGCGCACCCGGGGACTCGGCGATAGTCACGGTTTTCTGCGCGGTCCCGGGTGCGCTTTGCTTACCCGGGCTACGCCGCGCACCTGCACGTTAGACTCCCGGCACGCCCCGCCGGAGCATCCAATTGACCAGATCCCTGCTGCTTGCCGTTGCCATCGCGTGCGCCCTGGGCGCCACTCCCGCGCTTGCGCAGTCCCCAAACAGCGTCGCCGACGTGCCGCAATCGGCGGCGGCCTCCACCGCCAGCCAGGCGCTGCACCAGCTGTTCGAGGACGAGTGGGAGCGCGGGTTGCGCGAGAATCCCGAGAGCGCCAGCTACCGCGGCGACAAGCGCTACAACGACCGCTGGACCGACCTCAGCCTGGACGCGCTGCAGGCGCGGCAGGCGGCGGACCGGCAGGCGCTGCAACGTCTGCGCGCGATCGATCGCCAAGCGCTGCCGGCCGCGGACCGCCTCAGCTACGACGTATTCGCCTGGCAGGCCGAGCGCGCGGTGCAACGGCAGAAGTACAACGAGTGGCAGCGCCCGGTCAGCCAGCGCGGTGGCGTGCAGAACGCCGAAGGCATCGCCGAGGTCCTGCCGTTCGCCAGCGCCCAGGATTACCGCGACTGGCTCAAGCGCCTGGAAGCGGTGCCGGCATTGGTCCGCCAGACCACCGCGCTGATGCGCGAGGGACTCAAGGCCGGCAACACCCCGCCCAAGGTGCTGATGCAGCGCGTTACCGCGCAGATCGACGCCCAGATCGTCGATGATCCGACCGAAAGCCCGTTCTACGAGCGTTTCAAGACATTCTCGGATGGGGTGCCGCAGGCCGAGCGCAGCGCGCTGCAGG
>DATHRJ010000049.1:0-14564 GCA_035465455.1 Lysobacter sp. | reverse complement strand
TGATCGATCCCCGGGACGCCCGCCGCCGCTGGTCGGGGGCGGGCGTTTCCGTGTCCGCCCGCCGCGCCTGCCCGCACCGCCCGGTCCACAAGCGGCGCAAGGGCTGCGGCCCGGTCGGGGAGGGTGGCTGTGCTACCCTTTTGCGGCTGAATCCAGGCCGTTCAGCGGCCCAAATCCCCGTCAATATCCAGGAACAACGATGCCCCAGCTTGCCCAGCGCGTCGGCCGAGCCAAGCCCAGCGCGATCATGCAGGTCGCGGAGAAGGCCAAGCGGCTCAAGGCCGAAGGCCGCGACATCATCAGCTTCTCGATCGGCGTACCGAATTTCCTGCCTGGCGAGCATGTCTACGACGCCGCCCGCGACGCACTCGCCCACGACAGCGGCCAGTACGGCAGCAACCGCGGCGATGACGCGATGCTGGACGCATTCCTTGGCCATATCGAGGCGATCGGACTGACCGGCTACACCCGCGCCAACCTGGCCACGGGCGTCGGCGCCAAGCACATGATCTACAACCTGTGCGAGGCACTGCTCGACGAAGGCGACACCATCACTTTTCCGACCCCGTACTGGACCAGCTACGTCGACATCGCCGAGATCCTGAACGCGAAGATCGACCTGCTGCCGTGCCCGGCCGCGCAGGACTACAAGCTGACCCCGGCGCAGCTCGATGCCGCGCTGGCGAAAAAGCCGCGGGTGTTCCTGTTCAACAATCCGTCCAACCCGACCGGCATGGTCTATTCCAAGGCCGAGATCGGCGCGCTGGCCGATGTGCTGGTCAAGCATCCCGATACCTGGATCATCACCGACGACATCTACAACCGCATGGTGTTCGATGGCGTGGGGTACCACAACTTCGTCCACGCCCGTCCCGAACTGCGCGACCGCGTGATCTTCCTGGACTCGCTGTCCAAGACCTACGGCATGCCCGGCTGGCGGGTCGGTTTCATGGCCGGTCCGGAAGTGGTGGCGTCGGCGGTGGTGACCATGAACTCCAACCACATCACCAACCTGCCGGAAGTGGTCAGCGCCGCGGCAACGGCCGCCCTGGCCGGGCCACAGGACGTGACCGAGCAGAAGTGCGCCGAGTTCGCGGCCAAGCGCGACCAGGTCATGGCGGTACTGGCGCAGATTCCCGGGGTGGTCTGCCCGCGGCCGCAGGGGGCGTTCTACGTGTTCCCCGACATCAGTGTCGCGTTCGGCAAGACCCACGGCCCCAGCGGCCTGGTGATCGGCAACGACGTGGACTTCTGCAACGCGCTGCTGGAAGCCAAGGGGGTCGCCTGCGTGCCGGGGTCGGCATTTGGCGAGCCGCGTGCGCTGCGCATCAGTTACACCTGCCCGACTCCGCAACTGGCGCCCGGGATCCAGCGCATCCAGGAATTCTTCGCCGAACTTGCCTGACCTTCCACCACTTGGGGAACGACTGCGATGCGCGTGCTCTGGTTGCTGATGATCATCGGGGTGCTCGGCGGCCTCCATGCGTGGAAGCAGCGCCCGCAGCCCGTGGTGCTGCAACCGGACGATCCGCGGGTGCATACCGGTGACCGCCGGATCGTGATGCTGACCGCGAGCTGGTGCGGGTACTGCCGCAAGCAGCAGTCCGATTTCGAACACGCCGACGTGCGCTACCGCACGATCGACTTCGACAGCGCCGAAGGCAAGCGTGCCGCGCAGGCCTTGGGCGTGCGCAGCGTGCCGGCGACGGTCATTGGTCAAGACCTGGTGCGAGGCTACGACGTCGCCGCACTCGACCAGAAACTCACCCCGCTGGGCTACGACATCTACTGAGACGGCCGGCGGCATACCCACTTTCATTTCGTGTCCAAGGAAACCCCCATGAAGAACCCCATCCGCGTTGCCGTCACCGGTGCTGCCGGCCAGATCGGCTACTCGCTGCTGTTCCGCATCGCCTCCGGCGAGATGCTCGGCAAGGATCAGCCGGTCATCCTGCAACTGCTGGAACTGCCGATGGAGAAGGCCCAG
The DNA here is from genome assembly GCA_035465455.1 of Lysobacter sp. Lineage (GTDB taxonomy): Bacteria > Pseudomonadota > Gammaproteobacteria > Xanthomonadales > Xanthomonadaceae > Lysobacter_K. Next base: position 12,577 of record DATHRJ010000049.1, on the reverse strand, counting down.
GCCGCGCTCAAGGGCGTGATGATGGAACTGGAGGACTGCGCGTTCCCGCTGCTGGCCGGCATGGTCGGCACCGATGACGCCGAAGTCGCATTCAAGGATGCCGACATCGCCTTGCTGGTCGGCGCGCGTCCGCGCGGCCCGGGCATGGAGCGCAAGGACCTGCTGCTGGAGAACGCGAAGATCTTCACCGCCCAGGGCGCCGCACTGAACAAGGTCGCCAGCCGCGACGTCAAGGTGCTGGTGGTCGGCAATCCGGCCAACACCAACGCCTACATCGCGATGAAGTCCGCGCCTGACCTGAAGCCCGCGAACTTCACCGCGATGCTGCGCCTGGACCACAACCGCGCGCTGAGCCAGCTGGCCAGCAAGGCCGGCGTGGCCGTGGGCGACATCGAAAACCTGATCGTGTGGGGCAACCACAGCACGACCATGTATCCGGACTACCGCTTCGCCACCGTCAACGGCGGGTCGCTGATGGACAGGATCAACGACGCGACCTGGAACGCCGAGACCTTCATCCCGACCGTCGCCAAGCGCGGCGCGGCGATCATCGAGGCGCGTGGCCTGTCGTCGGCGGCATCGGCAGCCAATGCCGCGATCGACCACGTCCGCGACTGGGTGCTGGGCAGCAACGGCAAGTGGGTGACGATGGGCGTGCCTTCCGACGGCAGCTACGGCATCCCCGAGGGCGTGATGTACGGCGTGCCGGTGATCACCGCCAATGGCCAGTACACGCGCGTGGAGGGCCTTGAGATCGACGCCTTCAGCCGCGGACGCATGGACAAGACCCTGGCCGAGCTCGAGGAAGAGCGCGCCGGCGTCGCGCACCTTCTGTAAGGATCCGTGATGTGGCCGTCGCCTTCATGGCGCGGTCGCGATTTCCGCGAAAGCCGAACCCCAGCGACGTCAGCCTGATTGGAGACCGCTGGTCGCACGTCGACAACGTCCCCGCCTTCGTGGGGATCATGCAAGCTTCTCGAGGGATGCAATGACACAGCTCTCCAACGGCGCGCGCTTTCGCGCCGCGATCCAGGAAGAATCGCCGCTGCAGGTCATGGGCGCGATCACCGCCTACGCCGGATTGATGGCGCGCCGCGTCGGCTACAAGGCGCTGTACCTGTCGGGCGGCGGGGTGGCCGCCAATTCGCTCGGCGTGCCGGACCTGGGCATCAGTTCGATGGAAGACGTACTCACCGATGCCCGGCGCATCGTCGAGGCCACGCAGATGCCGCTGCTGGTGGACATCGATACCGGTTGGGGCGGCGCGTTCAATATCGCGCGCACGGTTCGTTCGTTCGAGCGTGCCGGGGTCGCCGCGGTGCACATGGAGGACCAGGTCGGCCAGAAGCGCTGCGGGCATCGACCCGGCAAGGAAGTCGTGTCCAGGGCCGAGATGTCCGACCGGGTCAAGGCGGCGGTCGATGCGCGCACCGACGCGGGTTTCGTGATCATGGCGCGTACCGATGCCGCCGCGGTCGAAGGCATCGATGCCGCGATCGAGCGTGCCTGCGCCTACGTGGAAGCCGGCGCGGACATGATCTTTCCCGAGGCGATGCAGACGCTCGACGACTACCGCCGCTTCAAGCAGGCAGTGAAGGTGCCGGTGCTCGCCAACCTGACCGAGTTCGGTTCGACCCCGTTCTTCACCACGCAGGAGCTGCGCGAGGCCGGCGTCGACATCGCGCTGTACTGCTGCGGCGCGTACCGGGCGATGAACAAGGCGGCGCTGAACTTCTACGAGACCGTGCGCCGCGACGGCACGCAGAAGCACCTCATCGACACCCTGCAGACGCGTGCCGAGTTGTACGACTTCCTTGACTACCACCGTTACGAGCAGAAGCTCGATGAGCTGTTCGCCCAGTCCGGAGGCGAGGAGTAATACCGACCGCCTACGGCTCGTGCGCCTGCGAGCTTGAGCGCACGCGGACCGAGCCCGGTCCGGATCCAGATGCAGATGCCTGCCCGCTTTCAGGAGCATGCCCGCCAACACCAGCCGCCCAGCGGCAGGTTCCAGGTTTCAGGAGAGACTCGATGACCGCCACCACCCCCACACTGCCCAAGCCGAAGAAGTCCGTCGCCCTCAGCGGTACCCCGGCCGGCAACACCGCGCTGTGCACGGTCGGCCGCAGCGGCAACGACCTGCATTACCGCGGCTACGACATCCACGACCTCGCCACCCGCTCGAGCTTCGAGGAGGTCGCGCACCTGCTGGTGCACGGCGCGCTGCCAACGCAGGCGCAGCTGGATGCGTACAAGACCAAGCTCGCGCGCCTGCGCGGCCTGCCGGTGCTGGTCACCGAGGCGTTGGAGCTGGTCCCGGCCAACGCGCACCCGATGGACGTGCTGCGCACCGGCTGCTCGATGCTGGGCACGGTGCTGCCCGAGCGCGATGCGCATCCTGCCGCGGAGGCGCGCGACATCGCCGACAAGCTCATCGCCAGCTTCGGCTCGATGCTGCTGTACTGGTGGCACTTCACCCGCAATGGCCACCGCATCGATGTCGAAACCGACGACGACAGCGTCGCCGCGCATTTCCTGCACCTGCTGCACGGGCAGCCGCCCAGTGCGCTGCACGCCGACTCGCTCGACAAGTCGCTGGTGCTGTATGCGGAGCACGAGTTCAACGCGAGCACCTTTGCCGCGCGCGTGATCGCCGGCACCGGCTCGGACATCCACTCGTGCCTGACCGGTGCCATCGGCGCGTTGCGCGGGCCCAAGCATGGCGGCGCCAACGAGGTCGCCATGGACATCATCTCGCGCTACTCCACTGCGGATGAGGCCGAGGCCGACATCCGCGCGCGCATGGAGCGCAAGGAGATCGTCATTGGTTTTGGCCATCCGGTGTACACGATCGGCGATCCGCGCAATCCCATCATCAAGGAGCTGTCGCGCAAGCTGTGCGCCGACGGTGGCAACCAGGTGCTGTTCGATGTCAGCGAGCGCATCGAGAACCTGATGATGGACACCAAGAAGATGTTCCCCAATCTGGACTGGTACAGCGCATCGGCGTACCACATGATGGGAATCCCGACCCCGATGTTCACCCCGCTGTTCGTGATCGCACGCACCACGGGCTGGAGCGCGCACGTGATCGAGCAGCGCGAGGACGGCAAGATCATCCGTCCCAGCGCGACCTACGTGGGGCCGGATGATCGCGAGTACGTCGAGATCGCCAAGCGCTGAGCGCGCGGCCCGCCCGGCATGTACGAGCACTGGGACGCCAACGCGATCGTATTCATCGCCACGGCCGTGGCGGTGGGTGCGGTGGTGATGGTGCACTACGAGGGGCTGAACCTGCTCTCGCGGACGCTGGCACATCGCCACACCAGCCATCGCCGGCGCAAGGTCCTGTACGGCATCTTCGGCGTGCTCGCACTGCACGTGGTGGAAATGTGGATATTCGGACTCACCATGGCCGCCCTGCTGCTGCTGCCCGACACGGGCCACATCAGCGGCGCGGATCGGCTGGGGCTGCTGGATTCGGTGTACCTGGCGGCAACCACCTACACCACGCTGGGCTTTGGCGACCTCACGCCGGTCGGACCGATCCGGTTCCTGGTCAGCATGATCGCGCTGACAGGATTCGTGCTGGTGGCCTGGTCGGCATCGTTCACGTACCTGGAAATGAGCCGCGACTGGCGCGAGGGCGCGTCCTGACATCGGCATTGCGGCGGCGGTCCAGCGCCGACGCGTGCCGGTGCCGCCGCAGGTTCGCCGACGCGATGCCAGCGTGGCGACAGGGCCCGCGTGGCAGTCGCGTCCGTGAACGCCTGCTACAACGGAATCACCGCAGTGCTGTTCGGCACATTGATTCTCGGGCTGCTCGCGTGGTGGCTGAAGCAGCCGGTGTTCATCGCCTGCATCCTGATCGGCATGGTCGCCGGACCCGAGGTGCTGGACCGGGTCAGCCATCGCGACGGCGTGCCTGGCGCCCGATGCCGGGCGCGCGTTGAGCCGATTGCCTGGCTACAGAAAGCTGATGGGGCGTCCCCGCGCGGCCCTGTAACCCGGTGGCGCGTTGGCTGCGCGCCAGGTCAAGGTCAGGTCACGACTTGCGTGGCTTGAGCTTCTGCACGCGCAGGAACGTGTGGTCGCCGATCGTGGCGACCTGGTAGGCGTTGCGCCAGCTCGGGCTCGCAATCGCGTGTGCGAGGAAGTGGCTCGCGCCCGGCACGATCTCCTTGCGTTCGCCCTCCGGCAGCGCCCAGTTGCGTTCGGCCTCCAGCGCGACAGTCACCGCTTCGGCCCAGGCATCCGCATTGTTCAAGCGGGTTCCGGGCGAGACGATGGTCGGCGCGAACTGCTTGCGCGCGGTGACCACGTCGCACACCGTGTCGCCCCACAAGCCGCTGTCGCGGCGGCGCAGCGCAACTTCGGCCACGGCCTGCTGCCCGCGCAACGACTGGTCGCGCGCCTCCAGGTACAGGGTGGTGCTCAGGCACAGTGAATCGGCGGCCTGCGGCGTGAGCACTGAGGACAGCCACAGTATCCAGGCGAGTTTCATCGTACGGACTCCTTGCTCCGTTGCGCCAGGCCGCACTTCGGCAGCCGCTTCCCGGGGGAAGACGGAGGCCACGGCGCGAGCCGGCATGGCGTACTGGGGAGGGCGGCGGCTCTTTGGCGCGCTTTGCCCCGTCACCGGTCCCCGCGGAAAGCAGGGGCGGCATGGGTGCCACCTGGGCGGTGGCTGAAAAGTTGGCGCACGGTAGCCGCCCGAAGGTAAACAGTCCGTGAACAGCTATCGCGGCGGATCCGGCCCGTGGGTTCGCGCGGTAGTGTGACCGGTGGCGGATTTCCCCGCAGGGCATGGCTCTCGCCGGGCCGGCGCCGTGCCCGATGGCCCCTCCTGTTCATCTCCCACTGCGGGCCCGGAAGCGGGCCGGATCACTGCCTACAGCGCGGCTGCGAGGCGGCTGCCCTGGTCGATTGCCCGTTTGGCGTCCAGCTCCAGCGCCACGTCCGCCCCACCGATGACGTGCACGCGCGCCGTGCCACCAGCGAGCTCCGCCTGCAGTGGCTTGAACGGCTGCTGGCCGGCGCACACCACGACATGGTCGACCGGCAGGATCTGTTCGCCGCCGTCGATGCCGATGCGCAGCCCGCGATCATCGATCCCGAGGTAGCTCACCCCGCCGAGCATCTTCACGCGTCCTGCCTTGAGCGTGGCGCGGTGGATCCAGCCGGTGGTCTTGCCCAGCCGTGCACCCGGCCTGCCGGGGCTGCGCTGCAGCAGCCAGACCTCGCGCGCCGGTGGCTCGGGACGTGGCTCGACCAGCCCGCCGCGGTTCTCGGCGTAGTCCAGGTCCACGCCCCACTGGACGCGCCAGTGGCCGGCATCGGGGGTGTCCGCGCCCTCGGCGGCGCGGGGCGCATGGATGAGGAATTCGGCGACGTCGAACCCGATTCCGCCCGCGCCGATGATCGCGACCCTGCTGCCGGGCACCACCCGCCCGGCCAGCACGTCCACGTAGCCGCAGACCTTGGGATGCTCGATGCCGGGAATGTCGATCCGCCGCGGCGCGATACCGGTGGCGAGCACCACGTGATCGAACCCGGCCAGATCCGCCGCGTCGGCGCGGACGCCAAGGCGCAGTTCGACCCCGGTCAGCTCAAGCCGGCGGGCGAAATAGCGCAGGGTCTCGTGGAACTCCTCCTTGCCGGGGATGCGCTTGGCGAGATTGAACTGTCCGCCGATCCCGCTGGCGGCATCGAACAGCGTCACCCGGTGGCCGCGTTCGGCCGCCACCGTGGCGCAGGCAAGGCCCGCCGGTCCGGCGCCGACCACGGCGATGCGCTGGGGGGCGGCAGTGGGGACGTAGTTGAGCTCGGTCTCCGCGCAGGCGCGCGGGTTGACCAGGCAGCTGGCGCGCTTGTTCGCGAACACGTGGTCCAGGCAGGCCTGGTTGCAGGCGATGCAGGTGTTGATCTCGTCCACGCGCGCATCGCGCGCCTTGGCCACCCACTGCGGATCGGCCAGGAACGGCCGTGCCATCGACACCATGTCCGCCTCGCCGTGCGCCAGGATGCGCTCGGCGGTGTCGGGCATGTTGATCCGGTTGGTGGTGATCAACGGCACGCCGACTTCGCCTTTGAGTCGCGCGGTGATGCCGGTGAAGGCGCCGCGCGGGACCGAGGTGGCGATGGTGGGGATCCGCGCTTCGTGCCAGCCGATCCCGGTGTTGATCAGGGTCGCCCCGGCGGCTTCTACGGCACGGGCCTGCGCCACCACTTCGGCCCACGTCAGGCCGCCGTCGACGAGGTCGATCATCGACAGGCGATATATAAGGATGAAATCCGGTCCGCAGGCCTCGCGGATGCGGCGCACTATCTCGACCGCGAAGCGCATGCGCGCGGCCGCGTCGCCGCCCCACGTGTCGCTGCGCCGGTTGGTGCGCGGCGCGGTGAACTGGTTCAGCAGGTAGCCTTCCGAGCCCATCACCTCGACCCCGTCGTAGCCGGCTTCGCGCGCCAGCCGCGCGGTGTGGACGAACGCCTGGATCTGCCGCTCCACGCCGCGCGACGAAAGCGCCCTGGGCGTGAACGGATTGATCGGTGCCTTCAGCCGCGACGGCGCGACCTGCAACGGGTGGTAGCCATAGCGGCCCGCGTGCAGGATCTGGAGGCAGATGCGCCCGCCGTGCGCCTGCACCGCACGGGTGACCTGGCGGTGCTTGCGCACCTCCCACGACCAGCTGAGCTTGCCGCCAAACGGCTTGAGCCAGCCGACGATGTTCGGTGCGAAGCCGCCGGTCGCGATCAGCCCGACCCCGCCCGCGGCGCGTTCGCCGAAGTAGGCCGCAAGCTTCGGGAAGTCGGATGCGCGGTCCTCCAGACCGGTGTGCATCGATCCCATCAACACCCGGTTGGGCAGGGTGCAGAAGCCCAGGTCGAGGGGGGCGAAAAGGTTCGGGTAGATCGGGTGAGGGCGGCTGGCCGTCATGCGCGAGTACGCTGGCGTATGGTGTCGGGCACCATGCAGGGATTCGGCGGCCGGCACAAGCGTCGCGCGCGGACGCGCATGGCCGTGGGCGTGGGCGGTGGATCGCCCGAGGCCATCGGCGCGAAACCACCGGTCGGGCAGGACTTGGCCCTGCGCCGGCCCCTGCCGCCGCCCGGCGCCAGAGCGAATGCGGGATAATTGGCCTTGGCGCCTTTCACCGCCACAGCACTTTCGCCCATTCCGTGGCTTCCGCTTCGCGCGCGATGCGGCCTCGTCTGCGCCCCACGAACCAGAAACCCGTTGCCCTATGAACAACCAATATCGCAAGCCGCTCCCGGGCACCGCACTCGACTACTTCGATGCACGCGCCGCCGTCGAGGCGATTTCGCCTGGCGCCTATGACGGGCTGCCGTATACCTCGCGCGTGCATGCGGAAAACCTGGTCCGCCGCTGCGACCCGGCCACGCTGACCGACTCGCTGATCCAGTTGATCGAGCGCCGCCGCGACCTGGATTTCCCCTGGTTCCCGGCGCGCGTGGTCTGCCACGACATCCTCGGCCAGACCGCGCTGGTCGATCTGGCGGGCCTGCGCGACGCCATCGCCGAAATGGGCGGCGACCCGGCGCAGGTCAATCCGGTGGTGCCGACCCAGCTGATCGTCGACCACTCGCTGGCGGTGGAGGCGCCGGGATTCGACAAGGACGCGTTCGCCAAGAACCGCGCCATCGAGGATCGCCGCAATTTCGATCGGTTCCACTTCATCAACTGGACCAAGCGATCGTTCAAGAACGTCGAGGTGATCCCGCCGGGCAACGGGATCATGCATCAGATCAATCTGGAGCGGATGTCGCCGGTGGTCCACGCGCGCGATGGTGTCGCGTTCCCCGACACCCTGGTCGGCACCGACAGCCATACTCCGCACGTTGATGCGCTCGGCGTGGTCGCGATCGGCGTTGGCGGGCTGGAAGCCGAGAGCGTGATGCTGGGCCGCGCTTCCTGGATGCGGCTGCCGGACATCATCGGCGTCAGGCTCACCGGCAAGCCGCGCCCGGGCATCACCGCGACCGACACCGTGCTCGCGCTGACCGAATTCCTGCGCAACGCCAAGGTGGTCGGGGCCTATCTGGAGTTCCATGGCGAAGGTGCATCGGCGTTGACGTTGGGCGACCGGGCAACGATCTCCAACATGGCGCCGGAATATGGCGCCACGGCGGCGATGTTCTTCATCGACGACAAGACCATCGACTACCTGCGCCTGACCGGCCGCGAGGACGCGCAGATCAGGCTGGTGGAAACCTACGCCAGGCACACCGGCCTGTGGGCCGACAGCCTGGCGGGTGCGCAGTACGAGCGGGTGCTGACGTTCGACCTGGACACGGTGGTGCGCAACATGGCCGGGCCGTCCAACCCGCACAAGCGCCTGCCGACGTCGGAACTCGCCGAACGCGGCATCGCCACCGGGATGGCGGCGCCAAACGCGCAGGAAGCCGAAGGGCTCATGCCCGACGGCGCGGTGATCATTGCCGCGATCACCAGCTGCACCAACACCAGCAACCCGCGCAACGTGATCGCCGCTGCCCTGCTGGCGCGCAACGCCAACGCGCGCGGGCTGACCCGCAAGCCGTGGGTGAAGACCTCGCTGGCGCCCGGCTCCAAGGCGGTGCAGCTGTATCTGGAGGACGCCGGGCTGCTGTCGGAACTGGAGCAGCTGGGCTTCGGCATCGTCGGATTCGCCTGCACCACCTGCAACGGCATGAGCGGCGCGCTGGACCCGGCGATCCAGCAGGAAGTGATCGAGCGCGACCTGTACGCGACCGCGGTGCTGTCGGGCAACCGCAACTTCGACGGTCGCATCCACCCGTACGCGAAGCAGGCGTTCCTCGCCTCGCCGCCGCTGGTGGTGGCCTACGCGATCGCCGGCACGGTCCGCTTCGACATCGAGAAGGACGTGCTCGGCATCGACGCGAGCGGCGAGCCGGTCACGCTGAAAGACCTGTGGCCGAGCGACGAGGAAATCGACGCGATCGTCGCGGCCAGCGTCAAGCCCGAGCAGTTCCGCGCGGTCTACGACCCGATGTTCAATGTCGCCGTCGATGCCACCAGGGTCAGCCCGCTGTACGACTGGGATCAAAAGAGCACCTACATCCGCCGCCCGCCGTACTGGGAAGGCGCGCTGGCCGGCGAGCGCTCGCTGACCGGCATGCGCCCGTTGGCGGTACTGGGCGACAACATCACCACCGACCACCTGTCGCCGTCCAACGCGATCATGGCCAACAGCGCCGCCGGGGAATACCTGGCGAAGATGGGCCTGCCGGAAGTGGACTTCAATTCCTATGCGACCCACCGCGGCGACCACCTCACCGCGCAGCGCGCGACGTTCGCCAACCCGAAACTGCTCAACGAGATGGTGCGCGACGCGGCCGGCAAAGTGCAGCAGGGCTCGCTGGCGCGGATCGAGCCGGAAGGCGAGGTGACGCGCATGTGGGAAGCGATCGAAACCTACATGGGGCGCCAGCAACCGCTGATCATCGTCGCCGGCGCCGACTACGGGCAGGGCTCCTCGCGCGACTGGGCCGCCAAGGGCGTGCGCCTGGCCGGGGTGGAGGCGATCGCGGCCGAGGGCTTCGAGCGCATACATCGCACCAACCTGGTCGGCATGGGCGTGCTGCCGCTGGAATTCCAGCCGGGCACCGATCGCAGGACGCTGCGCATCGACGGCACCGAGACGTACGACGTGATCGGTGCGCGCACGCCGCGCGCGACGCTCACGCTGGTGATCCGCCGCCGCGACGGTGAAGTCGTGCAGGTTCCGGTGACCTGCCGGCTGGATACCGCCGAGGAAGTATCGATCTACGAAGCCGGTGGCGTGCTGCAGCGCTTCGCGCAGGACTTCCTTGAAGCCACGGCTCCCGGCAAGCCCGCACCAGCCAACGCCTGATCAACGGAACCCGACTCCATGCCGCATCCGCCACAGATCCGCATCCCCGCCACCTACATGCGCGGCGGTACCAGCAAGGGTGTGTTCTTCCGCCTGCAGGACCTGCCAGCGCCCGCACAGGTGCCGGGCCCGGCGCGCGACGCGCTGCTGATGCGGGTGATCGGCTCGCCCGACCCGTATGCCAAGCACACCGACGGCATGGGCGGGGCGACCTCGAGCACCAGCAAGTGCGTGATCGTCTCCCCGGCCACGGTGCCCGATCACGATGTCGACTATCTGTACGGGCAGGTGTCGATCGACAGCGCGTTCGTCGACTGGAGCGGCAATTGCGGCAACCTGAGTGCGGCGGTCGGTCCTTTCGCGATCGCCAATCGCCTGGTCGATCCCGGCCGCGTGCCCCGTGACGGCATCGCCACCGTCCGCATCTGGCAGGCCAACATCGGCAAGACGATCGTCGCGCACGTGCCGATGACGAACGGCCAGGTGCAGGAAACCGGCGACTTCGAACTTGATGGCGTGACGTTCCCGGCCGCGGAGATCGCGCTGGAGTTCCTCGCCCCGGCCGATGAAGGCGAGGGCGGCGGGGCGCCCTTCCAAGGCCTGTTCCCGACCGGCCACCTGGTCGACGACCTCGACGTCCCCGGTGTTGGCATCTTCAAGGCCACGATGATCAACGCCGGCATCCCCACCATCTTTCTCAACGCCGGCGACATCGGCTACACCGGAGCGGAACTGCAGGGTGCGATCAACGACGATCCGCAGGCACTGGCGAGGTTCGAGGCCATCCGCGCGCACGGCGCGGTGCGCATGGGCCTGATTGACAGCCTCGAGCAGGCCGCCACCCGCCAGCACACGCCGAAAGTCGCCTTCGTCGCGCCGCCGGCCGATCACCTGACCTCCAGTGGCAAGCGCATCGTCGCCCAGGACATCGACCTGCTGGTGCGCGCGCTGTCGATGGGCAAGCTGCACCACGCGATGATGGGTACCGCCGCGGTCGCCATCGGCACCGCGGCGTCGATCCCCGGCACACTGGTGAACACGGCCGCCGGTGGCGGCGAGCGCGAAGCGGTGCGCTTCGGTCATCCCTCCGGCACCCTGCGCGTGGGCGCGCAGGCGCTTCGGATCGACGGTGAATGGACCGTCACCAAGGCCGCGATGAGCCGCAGCGCGCGGGTGCTGATGGAAGGTTGGGTGCGCGTCCCGGAAGACGCGTTCTGACGGCATGCACCCTCGTGCGTTCGCCAGAGCGGACAGGCGGCCGCGCCGATCAGTCGAATGCGAACGCATCCAGCGCCAGCGATCCAAGCTCGTGCGAGCGGTGGATGGTCCGCACCTGCGGCGTCTTGCCGGCGGCGCCGAGGGCGATGAACAGCGGCATCAGGTGTTCGGCGGTCGGATGGGCATGGCGCGCATGCGGCGCGCGTTGCTGCCAGTCGAGCAGCGCATCCCAGTCGCGTGCCGCCAGCATCGCGTGCATCCAGTCGCTGAATTCCTGAGCCCAGGTCGCCAGTGGCGCATCGCCGTGCGCCCAGTCCAGCTCGCCCAGGTTGTGCACGAACCCGCCCGAGCCGATCACCAGCACGCCCTCGTGGCGCAACGGCGCCAGCGCGCGGCCGATGGCATGGTGCTGCGCGGCGGTGCCACCGGGCATCACCGACAGCGGCACCACCGGAATGTCGGCGCTGGGATACATCCGTCGCAGCGGTACCCAGACGCCGTGGTCGAGACCGCGGTTCTCGCGCACCCGCGACGGTATCCCGGCTGCGGCCAGTCGCCCGCTCGCGTCCTGCGCCAGATCCGGTGAACCCGGCGCGGGATAGCGGATCTGTCGCAACGACTCCGGAAAGCCATCGAAGTCGTGCACCGTCGGCGGCTGCGCGTGCGCGCCGAAGGTCGCCTGGTCGGCGGTGAAGTGCGCCGAGGCCACCAGGATGGCTTTTGGCCACGGCAGTTGCCCCCCCAACCCGTCGAGAAATCGCCCTCCCGCGGAGTCCTGTATCGCCAGCATCGGCGAGCCATGGGAAAGAAACAGCGACGGCAAGCGGGTCGGCATGTCCACGCCGGTAAGGTTGGGCTGCGCTGTCGTGACGTCGAGTGAAGACAGCACTGGGCACAATGCACGCTTCCGTCGCCCGGAATCTGTCCATGACCCAGTTCGACGTCCGCTCGACCGTGCGTCCGCAGCCCGACCAGCCGATGACCGACATCGCCGATTACGTCGCCGACTACCGGATCGATTCGCAGGAGGCCTACGACACCGCGCGCTACATGCTGCTGGACTCGCTGGCCTGCGCGGCGATGGCAATGGACCACCCCGAGTGCGTCAGGCACCTCGGTCCGCTGGTCCCGGGTGCGGACATGCCCGGCGGTGCGCGCGTCCCCTACACCGCGTACGAGCTCGACCCGGTCCAGGCCGCCTACAACATCGGCGTGCAGATCCGCTGGCTCGACTTCAACGACACCTGGCTGGCAGCCGAGTGGGGCCATCCTTCGGACAACCTGGGGGCGATCCTCGCCGTCGCCGACTACCTGGGCCGCAAGGCCGAGGTCGAGGGCGGCAAGGCCCTGACCGTGCGCGAGGTGCTCGGCCACGCGATCAAGGCCCACGAGATCCAGGGCGGCTATGCGAGAAGGAACGCGTTCAACCGCGTCGGCATGGACCCCGTGATCCTCCTGCGCCTGGCCTCCACCGCGGTCAC
>DATHRJ010000048.1:0-1654 GCA_035465455.1 Lysobacter sp. | reverse complement strand
CCGGCGCCCTTCCGGCGTCGGCGCCTTGATCAGGTTGCCGAATACCACCAGCACCACCAGCATCGCCGCCAGCACCGCAAAGATCAGCGCAATCCCGCTGCCACCGCTCAGCAGCAGCGCGATCGCCGCGGTCATCGCCGTGATCAGCACCGCGATCACGATGCTGCCGCCATTGCGCGAGAACAGCGCCGGCTGGAAGCGGCTGGACAGCGCCTTGCTGTGCCGGCCGATCGCCGCCTGCATGGTCGCGGCATTGGCATTGTCGAGTTCAAGCGTGTCGCCAGCGGCGAACAACCCGCCCAGCAGCGCGCGCTGCTCGGCTGTCGAGACCGGCTTGTCGGCGCCGGTGTCCTGCAGTTGCCAGGCGTCTTTGAGGAAACCCTTTTCGCGACCGATCGCCACCGCGCCGTCGACCGCCGACGCCAGCAGGTCGGCCGAGAAACAGCGCGTGTCGTATCCCATGCGCGTCATGTAGCGCAGCCCGGCCGGGGAGTGGCCCTGCGGCGGGTCGTAACGCACGATGATGGTGCCGGCCGCCGGATCGCGGCCGACCCGCCGCCAGCGCATCACGCAGTACACCAGCAGCACGACCAGCCCGAGCAGGGCGACCAGCACGCCGCGGTTGTCGTCGAGCAGCCAAAGCAGGCGCTGCTGGCGGGTGGGTGCGGCGACCAGGCCCTTCGGGAACGACAGCGCGATCGTCAGGCCTTCCCCGGTCTGCAGCGGCCGCGTCAGCTGCCAGCGGGCGACCCCGGGGGCGGGCAGGGAGGTGGTGAAATCCTGGCCCTGCGTGCCGAACGCGCCGCTGTAACCCTCGGCGGTCAGCTGCGCGACCGGCACCGGTTGCGGCAGGCGGACCTCGACGCTGCCCGCATCGATCGGGAACGCCCAGCCGTGGCCGATCGCGTTCCAGTAAAGCTCGTCGTGATCTTCGAAGAAACCGAGCTGGCGCGTGGTGCGATAGCGCAGGCTGTAGGTGGTATCCAGCGGTACCGGCAGCAGGTCGTCGTTGCCGGTGTTGATCCGCACGCCGTTGGCCACGTCTTCGGTGAACCACGGCTCCGGCTGGCCGTCGCGGAGAACCTCGATCACCTCGAAACCCACCACCACCCGGTTGCCATGGCGGTCGCGGTAGCGGGTGGGAAACTCGCGATAGATGCCGCGGCGGATGTCGCCACCTTCGGCGCGCACCCGGATCTGCTCGACCACGTCCAGGCTGCCGTCGCTGCGGACATCGACCTGGCTGTCGTAGGAGATGATGCGCTCGTCGGCGAACGCAAGCGCCGGCACCAGCAGCGCGAGCAGCACGATGATGCGGATCATGGCTGCAGCTCCACGGTTGGAGCCGCGCGCTGGCCTTCGCCGACCTGGAAGAATTCGGCATCGGCGAAACCCAGTGCGCGCGCGACCAGCAGGTCGGGCACGCGCTGCACGGCGTCGTTGTAGTCGCGCACCGCGCCGTTGTAGAAGCGCCGGGCGTATTGCAGATGCTCCTCGACGCCCACCAGGTCGCGCTGCAGCTGCGCGAAGTTTTCGCTGGCCTTGAGATCGGGGTAGGCCTCCTTGAGCGCGAACAAGCGTCCGAGTGCCTGCTCCAGTTCGGATTCCACCGCGCCCAGTTGCGCTGGGCTGCTCAGTGCGAGCGCCCGGGTGC
>DATHRJ010000047.1:0-3048 GCA_035465455.1 Lysobacter sp. | reverse complement strand
CAATCAGAAAGTGATAGGTCGGACGGTCGCGAAAAGCGTCGCCCATGTGACCATGCCACCCGGCGATGCCACACCCTTCTCCGATCAGTTTCAGCAGGCCGTCTTCCTGGGTCTTTGTCATGTTGCCGAATTCTTCGCGATGGCCCGAACGTGCCGAAGACCAGATCGGCGTAATGATGTCGACGTCGGTCAACTGTTCGGGGCGCTCAAGCGGCTCCAACGTATCGTAGATATCGACTTGAAACCCGTTGGCTTCAAGCAGGTCCTTATACCATTCGGCGAATTCGGTGGGCGCATGGCCTTCCCAGCCTCCGACAAAAAGCGCAGCTTTCATGGTTTGTCCCTTACTGTCAAATGCAGCATTTCAGTTGATCCTGCCGGGGACGTCGGTCCATCGCAGAATGACCAACCAAGACCGAGTTCTTCATCGTGGAACGTACCCGGCTCCACCATGCCGTCAGACCGTGCGTTCGACCATCATCTTCTTGATCTCGGCGATCGCCTTGGCGGGGTTCAGCCCCTTGGGGCAGGTCTTGGTGCAGTTCATGATCGTGTGGCAGCGGTAGAGCTTGAACGGATCTTCCAGGTCGTCCAGCCGCGCGCCGGTGTCCTCGTCGCGCGAGTCGGAGATCCAGCGATGCGCCTGCAGCAGTACCGCCGGCCCCAGATAGCGGTCGCCGTTCCACCAGTAGCTCGGGCAACTGGTGGAGCAGCACGCGCACAGGATGCACTCGTACAGACCATCGAGCTTCTTGCGGTCTTCAGGCGACTGCAGCCGTTCGCGATCCGAGGGCGCCGGAGTCTGCGTGCGCAGCCACGGCTTGATCGACGCGTACTGGGCGAAGAAGTGCGACAGGTCCGGCACCAGGTCCTTGATCACTTCCATGTGCGGCAGCGGGTAGATCGGGACTTCGGCCTTGCCGCAGTCGGCGATCGCCTTGGTGCAGGCCAGCGTGTTGCTGCCGTCGATGTTCATCGCGCACGAGCCGCAGATGCCCTCCCGGCATGAGCGACGGAAAGTCAGCGTCGGATCGATCTCGTTCTTGATCTTGATCAGCGCGTCCAGGACCATCGGACCGCACACCGCCATGTCGACCTCGTAGGTGTCGACCCGCGGGTTCATGCCGTCCTCGGGGTTCCAGCGGTAGACCTTGAAGGTGCGCGGCTGCTTCGCGCCCGGTGCATCGAAATGCCGGCCCTTCTGGATCTGCGAGTTCTTGGGAAGCGCGAATTCGGCCATTGCTGCAACAGTTCCAATATCGGGAGCGCTTGTCCGCGAAGGACGCAGAACGCGCGAAGGAAAATCTGTGTCCGCGTTTTTCTAATGCGTTTGCCGGGTGGCGACCTGGTCAGTAGACCCGCTTCTTCGGCGGGACGACTTCCACGTCGTCGGTCAGCGTGTACATGTGCACCGGGCGATAATCGATCCGGACGTTGCCATTGTCGTCGACCCAGCACAGGGTGTGCTTGTGCCAGTTGACGTCGTCGCGCTCCGGGTAGTCCTCACGGGCGTGGGCGCCGCGCGACTCGGTGCGGTTGGCCGCCGATTCGATGGTCGCGGTCGCCTGCGCGAGCAGGTTCGCCAGTTCGTAGGTCTCGATCAGGTCGGTGTTCCAGATCAGCGACTTGTCGCTGACCTTGACGTCGGCGAACGAGGCGTTGATCTCGCGGATCTTGCGCACGCCGTCTGCCAGCGTCTCGCCGGTGCGGAACACCGCGGCCTCGGCTTGCATCGTGCGCTGCATCTTGTCGCGGATCACCGCCGTGGGCGTGCTGCCATTGGCGTTGCGGATCCGGTCCAGGCGCGCCAGTGCCGCATCGCAGGCGTCCGGTGCGAGCTTGCCGTGCGGGCCGTCGGGCTTGATCGTCTCGGCGCAGCGGTTGGCCACGGCGCGGCCGAAGACCACCAGGTCCAGCAGCGAGTTGGACCCCAGCCGGTTGGCGCCGTGCACCGACACGCAGGCGGCTTCGCCGATCGCGTACAGGCCCGGCACCACTTCATCGGGGTTGCCGTTCTTCAACTGCACCACTTCGCCGTGGTAGTTGGTCGGGATGCCGCCCATGTTGTAGTGGACGGTCGGGATCACCGGGATCGGCTGCTTCTCGACGTCGATGTTGGCGAAGATGCGCGCCGACTCGGCGATGCCGGGCAGCTTCTCGTGGATCACTTCCGGCCCCAGATGGGTCAGGTCGAGCAGGATGTGGTCCTTGTGCTCGCCGACGCCGCGGCCTTCGCGGATCTCGATGGTCATCGAGCGCGACACCACGTCGCGCGAGGCGAGGTCCTTGGCGCTGGGCGCATAGCGCTCCATGAAGCGCTCGCCGTCGCTGTTGCGCAGGATGCCGCCTTCGCCGCGCACGCCCTCGGTGATCAGGCAGCCGGCGCCGTAGATGCCGGTCGGGTGGAACTGCACGAACTCCATGTCCTGCAGGCCCAGACCCGCGCGCAACGCCATGCCGCCGCCGTCGCCGGTGCAGGTGTGGGCCGAGGTCGCGGAGAAATAGGCGCGGCCGTAACCGCCGGTCGCCAGCACCGTGCCCTGCGCCTTGAACAGGTGCAGCGTGCCCTCGGCCATGTTCAGCGCGAGCACGCCGCGACAGCCGCCGTCCTCGCCCATGATCAGGTCGAGCGCGAAGTACTCCACGAAGAACTGCGCGTCATGCGCCAGCGACTGCTGGTACAGCGTGTGCAGGATCGCGTGGCCGGTGCGGTCGGCCGCGGCGCAGGTGCGCTGCGCCGGCGGGCCCTCGCCGTACTGGGTGGTCATGCCGCCGAATGGACGCTGGTAGATCTTGCCGTCCTCGGTGCGCGAGAACGGCACGCCCTGGTGCTCCAGTTCGATGATCGCCGGGATCGCCTCGCGGCACATGTACTCGATCGCGTCCTGGTCGCCCAGCCAGTCGGAACCCTTGATCGTGTCGTAGTAGTGGTAGCGCCAGTCGTCCTCGCCCATGTTGCCCAGCGCCGCCGAGATGCCGCCCTGCGCCGCCACCGTGTGCGAGCGGGTCGGGAACACCTTGGTGATGCAGGCGGTCTTCAGGCCCTTC
>DATHRJ010000046.1:0-2033 GCA_035465455.1 Lysobacter sp. | reverse complement strand
AATAGCAGCACCGGCGCCAACCAGGTATGGATCTCAGGCGACCACACCAACCCACAGTCAGTGACTGGTGTGACCAATCTGGCCTGGCGCGTGGCGGCAATAGGCGACTACAACGGCGATGGCCGTTCGGACATCCTGTGGCGCCATTCCGGCGATGGCAGCAACGTCGTCTGGCGTTCCGGCAGTTGGGCACGTCAGCAGCCGATAGTGCGCGTCGGCGATCTGTCGTGGACGATTAAGCCGTAGTTTGAGACGGGTTCACCACGGTGCAGGTGCGGTCCGCTTGCCACGCCGACCGAGGAAAAGAAGTGCCCTGTGCGGCAGAGATCCAGATGATCATCAGTTAGGAGTGGGCCTCACTTTCAATTGCCCCGTCACGCAGGCAGCTTCGCTATCTCATGGCATTGCCGAGGAAGCCGTCTAGAAGGCGTTCAAGGTAAACCGCGAGCGCGGCGGCGTGTGCTAGTGCGGTGTACGTTGTATGAAGCCAAAACAACGCGAAAGAACGCCCGCATCAAGCGGGCGTTCCTGGTGACGTCATGCAGCGGTCGGCGTCATTTCTTTCGCTGGTCGTGCGGCACCACCACGTCGAGCCCGTAGCTGCCGCCGTCGGCGGCTTCGATGTCGATGCCATAGAGCCGACCGTCCAGGTCGCCGCCAAGCCGTGAAGCTTCCAGCTGCACCTGGAACGCGAACGCGCCGTTGACCAGCGCGACCGATCCGGTCCCTCCGGTCAGTTCGTCGTACTCGTCCACGACGACGTAGTCGATTCCCTCCGGCATGGCGCAGTTCTGCTGGGGGCTCACGTTGCCGGCGACGCTTACCGCGACGAGCTTGCCATTTGGCGGCCAAAGCGTGGTGGGGGTGGCCGTGGCCTCGACCGTCGACGGCCCGGCGCACGGTGGCGCGCTGGTGATCGAGGCGCTGGCCGCCGACGACAAGAGGCTGAGGTTGTTGACGTCGGGCTGGGTGCCGCCCGGACCAGGCGTTCCTGGAACGTTGCAGCGGGCCTGGATCACGTAATCGTAGGTGCCTTCATTCAGATCGGTATCGCTGTAGCCGGTGGCGTTGCCGGCGGTCGCGAAGATCTGGGCGAACGCGGCGCCATTGTCCGAACGGAAGATGCGCAACTCCCTGCCTTGCGTGCACGAGGTCGGGAAGCCCGCGTATGCCGACCAGCTGAGTGCGACATCGTCGGTGTTGCCATCACCGCCAGCATCCCGCGCCTGTGCATCCAGTCCCGTCGGCGCGGCGTAGCCCGACAAGTGTGTGGCAGTCAGTGGAAGGGAGGCCAACGCCACGGCGCTGGCAACAGTCAACGCAAGGCTGGCGGCACGCGGCCGCGGCGCGATTTTGCTCTTCATGCAGATCCCCTGGAACCAGCCTGTTTTCCTGAGTGGGAGCCACTGGGGAAGCGGCCGCCGTGCTGGCTACGGTCGATCGCAAAATGGGGTACGCGGTTTGGCCGCCGATCCGGTCAGCGACAAAAAAACGGGGCGGGTGGCGGAGGTCGCCACCGCCGGCCGTGCGGGTCCTCCCCATGCGTTCACGCTACCCAGCCGCGTGGTCGACCGACACTAGGGAATGCCTGACCTCCCTGCTGCAGCGCCGACCGTCACCCCCGTTCCCTCCCAAAGCGTCCCCCCGGCCCTGGCCTGGGCTCACGATTTCGTGCGATCGGTGCCGGAAGCCCACTGGAGGCGCATCGGCATCGGCGCGGCGTTGTTGCTGGTGGCGTTTGCCTGGCTCAGTTGGCAGCTGCCGCTGTCGCGGGCGATGGATCCGTTGCCGGAGCCGACCCTGATCCTGCTTGACCGGACCGGGGAGTCATTCGCGCGGCGCGGCGCCTACAAAGAGGCACCGGTGGACGCGAGCGCGCTGCCCGCGCACGTGCGCGACGCCGTGCTGTCGATCGAGGATCGGCGGTTCTACGCGCACGGCGGCATCGACCTGCGCGGCGTGGTCCGCGCGGCCCGGCACAACGCCGAGGCCGGGAAGATCGAACAGGGTGGCAGCACGATCACCCAGCAGCT
>DATHRJ010000045.1:0-11053 GCA_035465455.1 Lysobacter sp. | reverse complement strand
GCGCTGTTCTTCTTCACCGCGCTGGCCGGGCGGCTGTGGTGCGGCTACGCGTGCCCGCAGACGGTGTGGACCGAAGTGTTCCTGTGGATGGAGCGCTGGACCGAGGGCGACCGCGGCAAGCGCATCAAGCTGGATGCCGCGCCGTGGAGCGCCGAAAAACTCCGGCGCAAGGTCGCCAAGCACACGCTGTGGCTGTTGTTCGCCCTGTGGACCGGCTTCACCTTCGTGGGCTTCTTCACCCCGATCACCGAACTGGCCGATCGCCTGGTGCCGTTCCAGTGGAGCGGATGGGAAACCTTCTGGGTGCTGTTCTACGCGTTGGCGACCTGGGGCAATGCCGGTTTCCTGCGCGAACAGGTGTGCAAGTACATGTGTCCCTACGCGCGCTTCCAGAGCGCGATGTTCGACCGCAACACGCTGATCATCGCCTACGACCCGATGCGCGGCGAGCCGCGCGGTCCGCGCAGGCGCGGGCTGCGCAGCGTGATCGAGCGCGGCCGCGGGATGCTCGACAAGCTCACCGCGTACGACTACGTGTTCCGCGCCAGCGCCCACCCCACCGCCGCCGACAACCGCATGCAGGCGACCGGCACGATCGCGCTGGGCGAGATCGGCCAGGACGCGCAACCGCTGCCGAAGTTCGCATTCGAACAGCTCGGCGACTGCATCGACTGCACGATCTGCGTGCAGGTGTGCCCGACCGGGATCGACATCCGCAATGGCCTGCAGTACGAATGCATCGCCTGCGGCGCGTGCATCGATGCCTGCGACGAGGTGATGGACAAGATGGGCTACGAACGCGGCCTGATCCGCTACACCACCCAGAACGCGATCGACGGCAAGGCCACGCGCGTGCTGCGGCCGCGCGTGCTGGTGTACGGCACCCTGCTGGCCGCGTTGCTGGGGGCCTGGACCTGGGGCGTCAATCATCGCGAGCCGCTGATCGCCGAAGTCCTGCGCGACCGCAACGCGCTGTACCGCAGCGCCGGCGATGGCCGGATCGAGAACGCCTACACGCTCAAGCTGGTCAACAAGGACGACCAGGCCCGCAGCTACCGCATCACGATCGAATCGGCCGTGCCCGGCATCGCTTTGCGCGAGCAATTGCCCGCGGTCGCCGCGCAGGCGCAGCAGGTGCTCTCGCTGCCGGTGGTGGTCAGTGCACCCGACGGCGTCAGTGGCCGCCATGAACTGCGCTTCCGTATCCAGTCGAGCGACGGCGAGGCTGCCGCCGCCGTCGACAGCAGTTTCTTTGGGCCGATGTGATGGATGAAAGACGCCCCCCCTGGCGCGAACCGATGGTGTGGCTGGTGGCCGGGTTGCCGCTGGCATCGGTGATCGCCGGCATCGGCCTGCTGGTGATCGCCTCGCGCAGCGGCGGCAGCGATTCGATCGCCGACCCGGTTCGCCGCACCGCGCAGATCCAGACCGCCGACCTCGGTCCGGATGCGCGCGCGCAGCAGATGCGGCTGTCGGCGGTGATGCGGATCGATGACGCCGGCCTCGTGCATCTGCTGCCGGTCAGTGGCGAGTTCCGCCGCGACGAACCGCTGCGGGTCGCGTTGCGCCATCCGACGCGCGCCGACTTCGATCGCGACCTGCTGCTGCAACCCGACGAACACGGCTGGGCGGCCAGCGCCAGCATAGACACCAGCCACGACTGGAACGTGCAGCTCTCGCCGCAGGACGGCCAATGGCGCCTGCAGGGCCGGGTGCCGCGGGGCCAGCGCGCCGCACACCTGAAGCCGGCGCTGTCGGAGCCCTGGCAGTGAGCGCGACGGTTGCCCTGGGCGCGCCAACCCTTCCTGCGACGGCCGCTGGCGCCAGTGCCGACGCCACCTGCTTCCACTGCGGCGACCCGGTGCCGGCGCCGATGCTGGCGGCCAATCCCGACGCGGGGCAGCGGCTGTTCTGCTGCGCCGGCTGCGAGGCGGCCGCGGAGTGGATCGGACAGGCACGACTGGACGACTACTACCGGCTGCGCACCGGCCCCGCCGCGCGTGTCGCCGCCGAACCGGCCGACCTGTCGACGTGGGACCGCGCCGACGTGCAGCAACAGCACGTGCGCGAACTGGACGGCAATCGCGAGATCGTGCTGTTGACCGACGGCATGCGCTGCGCGGCATGCGCGTGGCTGATCGACCGCGCGCTCGCGCGCGAGCCCGGCGTGATCGAGGTCGCGGCCAACGCCGTCACCGGCCGCATCCGCGTGGTCTGGAATCCCCAGTCCACGCGGCTGTCGCTGGCGCTGCAGCGCCTGGCCGCGCTCGGCTACCGGCCGTACCTGGCCAGTGGCCAGGCGCGCGAGCGGGCGCGGCGCGCCGAGCGCAACCGCAGCCTGCTGCGCCTGGGGCTGGCAGGACTGGGCGCGATGCAGGCGATGATGTTCGCCGAAGCGCTGTACCTGGACACCAGCGGCGAAATGCCGCTGGCGACGCGCGACTTCTTCCGCTGGATCACCTTCATGGTGTCCACGCCGGTGGTGTTCTATGCCGGCTGGCCGTTCCTCGACGGCGCCTGGCGCGAGCTGCGCCACCGCCGCCTCGGCATGGACACGCTGATCGCCGGCTCGACCCTGCTGGCGTACTTCGCCAGCGTGGTCGAGACCGTGCGCGGCGGGCAGCACGTCTGGTTCGATGCCGCGGTGATGTTCGTGTTCCTGCTGCTGGCCGCGCGCATGCTCGAGCAGCGCGCGCGCAACCTCGCCACCGCCCAGGTCGACGCGCTCGCACGCGCGCGCCCGGCGCTGGCCACGCGTGAACGCGACGACGGCAGCCGCGAAGTGGTGCCGATCAGTTCCCTGGCACTGGGTGACGTGGCGTGCATTGCCGCAGGCGATACCGTCCCGGCCGACGGCAGCCTGCTCGATGGCCCGGCGCAGTTCGAGGAGGCGCTGCTGACCGGCGAGGCGCATCCGGTGGCGAAATCCCCGGGCGATGCCGTCTATGCCGGCACCGTGTGCGGCGCCCGCCCGGCGCGTGTGCGCGTCAGCGGCGTCGGCAGTGCGACCCGGCTGTCCCAGGTCGAACGCCTGGTCGAGCACGCGCAGGCGCAGCGCCCTGCCCTCGCGCGCGCCGCCGATGCGGTCGCGCACCACTTCGTGCTCGGGCTGCTGGTCGCCGCGGTGATCGTGCATGTCGCCTGGCGGTTCCACGACCCGGCACGCGCGTTCGAGGTGACGCTCGCGCTGCTGGTCATCAGTTGCCCGTGCGCGCTGTCGCTGTCGGTGCCGGCAGCACTGGCCGCGGCCCACGGTGCGCTGGCGAAACTCGGGGTGCTGGCGATCCGCGCCGATGCGCTCGACACCCTCGCGCGCGCCACCGACATCGTGTTCGACAAGACCGGCACGCTCGGCGACGGCCGCGCGCAACTGGTCGAGACCACCGCGTTCAACGGCATCGCCGTGCATGAGGCGACGCGCATTGCCGCCGCGCTGGAGCGCGACAGCCTGCACCCGATCGCCGCCGCGTTCATTCCGGTCGATGACGCGACGGCGCAGGACGTCCAGGAGCACGCCGGGCTCGGCATCGAGGGCACGCTCGACGGGCGCCGCTGGCGCCTCGGCCAGGCCGCGTTCGCGACCGGCGGAGACGACGATGGCGCGGTGTGGCTCGGTGACGGCAGCACCGCGTTCGCGCGCTTCCTCATCCGCGAGCGGGAACGCGCCGATGCGCGCGAAGCGATTTCCGCGTTGCGCGCGCAGGGCCTGGACATCGCGCTTTCCAGTGGCGATGGCGAGGCGGCAGTGACGCGTTTCGCGCAGCAACTGGACATCGCCGCTGCCGCGGCGCGGCAATCGCCGGAAGCCAAGCTTGCGAACGTGCGCGCATTGCAGGCGCGCGGCCGCGTGGTGGTGATGGTCGGCGACGGCCTCAACGATGCGCCGGTGCTGGCCGGCGCCGATGTCTCGATCGCGGTCTCCGATGGCGCCGCGCTCGCCCAGCGCGCGGCCGACCTGGTGATGACCGGCACCTCGCTCGCGCGCATCCCGGCCGCGGTCGCGCTGGCGCGCCGCACGCGCAGCGTGATCCGCCAGAACCTGGCCTGGGCGCTGGGCTACAACGTGATCGCGCTGCCGCTCGCCGCCGCCGGCCTGGTGACGCCGTGGATCGCCGCGCTGGGCATGGCGGCGTCGTCGCTGACGGTGACGCTCAACGCGCTGCGCCTGACTGTCGCTGCGCACGGCCGGGTTGCGCGGTCATGAGCATCCTGTTGATGCTGATCCCCTTGGGCCTGCTGCTGGTCGGGGTGGCCGCATGGGCATTCGCGTGGGCGGTGCGCCGCGGCCAGTTCGACGACCTCGACACGCCGGCGCTCGACATCCTGCGCGACGACGAGGACGACGAACGCGCCAAGGCCGACGCCGGCACCGGAGCGCGCGATGCCGATTGACTGGCTCACCGCCGGGGCGGCGCTGCTGACCGGGCTCATGGGCGGCGTGCATTGCGCGGCGATGTGTGGCGGCATCGCGACCGGGTTCTCGGCGATGGACCCGCACGGCGGCTGGCGCCGCGCGCTGGAACCCAATCTCGGCCGCGTCGCCGGCTACACGCTCGCAGGTGCGCTCGCGGGGGGCCTTGGCTACGGCATCGTCGGACTGGCACGCACCGACTGGATCGCGTTCGGTGCGCGGATGCTGGTTGGCGTGGTGCTGGTGGTCGCCGCGCTGCGCCTGCTCGATCGCAAGGGGCGGCTGGCTTCGTTGCCGCGCCCGGCCGCCGGGCTATGGCAAAGCCTGCGGCCATTGCAGCGGCGCCTGCTGCCGGCCAACACGTCAGGCAAGCGCATCGCACTGGGCATGTTGTGGGGCTGGATGCCGTGCGGGCTCAGCACCACGCTGCTGGCGGCGGCGTGGCTGCAGGCCGACGCGCGCAACGGCGCGCTGACGATGGCCGCGTTTGGACTGGGCACGTTGCCCTTGATGCTGCCGCTGACCTGGTCGGGTGCCCGGATCGGGCAAAGCCTGCAGCGCGGCCACTGGCGGGCATCGATCGGCACCGTGGTACTGGTGGCCGGGCTGCTGACGTTGGCCGCACCGTGGCTGATGCAGGTGCCGGCGTTGCATGGGCCGCTTGCTGCACTGGGTTGCAGCCCGCTGCCCACCTGAGCGGTGAACGCTCCCCCTCAGGTGCTGCGCTGGCGGACCCCGGCCGGTGGCGGCCGTACTTCGACCCCCTGCGCGAGCCGGTTGAGTTCGCCGCCCTTGATGATCTCGATCCGGCGTCCGAACACGCTGATCACGCCGTCTTCCTGCAACCGGGTGAAGCCCCGGCTGACCGTCTCCAGCGCCAGCCCGAGGAAGCTGGCGATGTCCTCGCGGCTCATCGGCAGCTTGAACTCCACACCGGACTGGCCGACGTTGACCAGGCGTTCGCCGAGCCCGTGCAGGAACAGCGCAATCCGCTCGCTGGCCTGGCGCCGCACCAGGATCTCCATGTGGTCGTGGTCGCGGCCCAGGCTCTGGCCGATGACGCGCATCAGCTGCTGCTGCAGGCTCGGCAACTGCGCAGCCACGGTCGCAAGTTCGGTATAGGGCACTTCGCAGACGTTGGCGGTCGTCAGTGCAATCGCCTCGCAGCGATGCACGCCCGTCCCCAGCGCATCGAGCCCGATCAGTTCGCCGGGAAGATGGAAGCCGATGACCTGTTCATCGCCGGCCTCGTTGCTGCTGACGGTCTTGAATGCGCCGTCGCGGGCCACGTAGACCGCAGCCAGCGGATCGCCTAAACGGAACAGCCGCTCGCCGCGATCCAGCGGCCGGCGTCGGCGCACGATGTCGTCGAGTTGCGCCAGATCGTCGCCGGAAATGCCGGCCGGCAGGCACAGCTGCTGCAGCGAGCACTGCGAACACCCGCGGCGGAGGCGGACGATATCGAGAGGAACCGGGTTTCCCATGCGGCCATCGTGCCACGTTTCGCTGCCGCCTGGCCGCTGCCGGTCCGGGGGCCGCAGAGCCGGGATGCGCGTAAATGACGTGAACGTGCATCCAGTGCGGCTCAACGTCCTGCAACGTCATGCAACGCGCTGCAGCACCCGGCAGCGCCATGACCCCTGTTTGACCCTGATCAACATCCGGTCCGGTCGCCACGCTGAAGCTCTTCTGCGTCCCCGGCGAATGAGACTCGCGATGACGATCCAGCTGTTTGGCCTGGGCAGCAGCCGGTCGCAGGCGCAGGCGATCGCCACCGAACTGGGGATCGCGCTGTCAGCCCACGAGGAGCGCGAGTTCGAGGACGGCGAGCACAAGGCGCGTCCACTGGTCAGCGTGCGCGGGGCGGATGTCTACGTGGTGCACGCGCTGCATGCCGAGCCCGGGCAGAGCCCGAATGACAAGCTGTGCCGGCTGCTGTTCTTCCTGGCGACGGTCCGCGACCATGGCGCCGCTCGCGTCACCGCGGTGGTTCCGTACCTGGGCTACGCGCGCAAGGACCGCCGCACCAAGCCGCATGACCCGGTCGTCTCGCGTTACGTGGCGCAGCTGCTGGAAGCCTGCGGCACCGATCGTGTGCTCGCGCTGGACGTTCACAACCCGGCCGCGTTCGAGAACGCCTTCCGCTGCGAAGCGGCGCAACTGGAGGCGCGGCCGCTGTTCGTCGCGCATCTGGCGCCGGGACTGCGCGGGCACGACGTCACCGTGCTCTCGCCGGACGCCGGTGGGGTCAAGCGCGCCGATGCGCTGCGGCAGTCGCTGGCGCGGGCACTCGATGCCCCGGTCGAGCTGGGATTGATGGAGAAGCAGCGCAGCGCCGACGTCGTGTCCGGGGAAACGCTGTTCGCCCAGGTCGCAGGCCGCAGCGTGGTGATCGTCGACGACCTGATCGGCACCGGCACCACGCTGCTGCGCGCCGCCCGCGCCGCGCGGGCGGCCGGTGCCCGCGCGGTGATGGCGGTCGCCAGCCACGGCCTGTTCGTCGGCGCCGCGGCCGAGGCGATGGCCGATACCGCGCTGGACCGGATCGTGGTAACCGACAGCGTGCCTGCGTTCCGGCTGCAGGGTACCGCCGCGGCCGAGCGTATCGAAGTGTTGCCGTGCGCGTCGCTGTTCGCCGAGGCGATCCAGCGCCGGCACTAGGTGCGCTTGCCTCCGCCATCGGCGCGCGCGATCCCTCCCAGGTAGCGGGCAGCTTGCCCGAGGTAATCGTCGGCGCAATCGATCCAGTGCTGCCTCGGTCCGGTGTCGGGATCGTCCAGGTGCCAGATCGCGATCCTCGCGCGCGAGAACGCGCTGTAGGCCTTGTAGAACTCGACCAGCGCGCGCGGCGGCTCGTCATCCGAGAGCGCGCGATACTCGGCGAACAACCATCCGTCGAACTGCGGGCAACCGCCGCGGTCGCATTCCATCGCCAGGAATGCCAGCTCCTCGACAGGGTCGCGAAGCCGCAGGCGCCGGTCGAATTCGATGCAGTCCATGACCGTTGGCGGCTGCGTGAGATAGATGTGCTCGGGGCGCAGATCGCCGTGGCCCTCGACGATGCGTCGCGCGCGTGCCCTGGCGTCGACCAGCTCGCCCCGCGTCTGGATGAAGCGCCGCAGTTCCGCACTGGTCGTCGCGATCCGGCTGCGGTCCAGGCCGTGCCCGTGCTGCGCCAGCTTGGCGTCGGCTGCATCGATCGCCGCCGACAGGCGGCGACGGTAGGCCCGCGGGGTCACCCGCGCACGCGCCGCCTCGGCAAAGAACGGCACCAGCCGCGCCGCGATCCGCCGTGCATCGCAGGCCATGACGACACCCGACTTCAGGCGCGCTTCCAGCGTCAGCGCCAACGGCAATCGCCGCATGCGCACCAGCGAATCGACCCGGCGCCCCCTGCCACCCAGCCCGAAGTGCCCACGCGCATCGACCGTCAGCGCCACCACATCGAGATAGATGTCCGGCGCGAGCCGCCGGTTCAACCGCAGCTCGCGCCTGCAGTTGAGGTGGCGCAGTTGCGCGGTGGAGTAGTCGATGCCGTTGCGCCTGAACGGTTTCTTGAGCTTGTAGGCGTAGTCGTCAAGAAGGAATACCCACGACATGTGCGCCTCGACCGCATCGACCCGCGCGGCAGGCTCCGGATAGCTTCCGGGTCGGCGCAGGAACGCCACTTTCGCCGCCAGGCCCTGCATCGGATCCGCGTGCAGCAACGCCGCGGCATCGTCGACCCGTTCGCCCCTCAGCCGCGTCACGGATTGCCCCGTGGCGACCTGCGGCGTATCTCGAAGGCCTGGCCCGAGGCAATCACTTCGCTGCCGAGCGCAGCGCAGGCATCGCGCAACCACGCCTCGATCCAGCGGCGCACGTCGGCGTCGGCGGGTTCGGCGCGACCGAAACGCAGCCCCAGCGGGTAGGCGATCACGCGCGCAACCCGACCCTCGCCCAGTTCGAGCAGGTACAGCAGTTGCCGGTCGTTGCGGAAATGCAGGTCCAGCGCGTAATCGTCGATCAGGTCGCCGGTCGAATACAGCGCCACCGCGCGCGGCCACCACTGCGTGCCCAGGATGTGGTGCGGACTGTGTCCCCACAGCACGCGCGCGCCTGCGTCGACCAGTTCGCCGGCCAGTCGTCGGTACAACGGCGGGATCGAAGGCACCCAGTTCGGCAGCCAGTGCAGCGACACCACCAGGTGATCGAAGCGCGGCGCCTCGGCGCGCACACGCTCGACCAGGCGACGACGCGATCGGGCATCTTCGAGGTCCAGGTAATGAATGCCTGGACGGTCCTGCGCGGCGGCGAAGTCGGCCTGGTGGTCGCATACCGCAAGGACCCCGAGCCGCCATCCGCGGCATTCCATCGCGCGAACCTCGCTTGCGGCCGCCAGGTCGGCCCCCGCGCCGACGCTGGCGATGCCGTGTTGCGCAAGGATCGCCAGCGTATCGGTCAAGCCGGCGACATCGGCATCGAGCACGTGGTTGTTGGCCAACGTGACCAGGTCCACGCCTGCCGCCGTCAGGGCCCGCACGGCATCGGGACCGGCACGGAAGTAGAACGCCTTGGCTGCGCCGGCGAAGCGCTGCTGCCGTGCGCTCAATGCGCACTCCAGGTTGACGAAGAACAGGTCGGCATCCGCGATGAGCCTGGACAGCGCCTCGAGCGGATACGCCGGACCCAGCGCCTCCAGCACCGGCGCCACCCCGCGACCGAGCATGACGTCGCCGCCCAGCAGCAGGCGCAGCGGTGCACGCGGCTGCGGCACGCTCATGGCGCTCCGGGCAGGCTGGCCCGCTGCGCCATGGGTGCGGGCCACCCGGTCATCGGCGCCTGGGCAGGATGCGCTTGGGCCATGACGGCGCTCCGTGATTGCTTGGCGCATGGCGGATCGATGGCGCCACGACCAAACCTGCCCGAACCGCCGGTCGGGGCATTGATGCAGATCAATCCACCGGCGGCGCAGAAGCGCAACTTCCCGGGGGTGACGGTTCGTGCCCGGCCAGGCAGGCAGATCGCGCGCATGCCGATCAGGACGATGGTGCTCGCTCATGGTGAAAAAGACCGCATCCGCGCCGCGGGAGCTGCTGCCTGCAGCGGACCAGGCGGTGCTGGCGGAGATCGCAGCGCTGTTGCGCGAACTGCACCCGCAGGCGCGCAGCCTGCCCGAACCGCGCATGGACGCGCGCCTGGTCCGCGAGCTCGGGCTGGACAGCCTTGCGCGGATGGAACTGCTGGCGCGGCTGGAGCAGCGGTTTCGTGTACGCATCGCCGAGCAGGCTGGCTTCGCTGCGGAAACGCCGGCAGACCTGCTGCAAGCGCTGGCCGGGGCCGCGCCACTGGAGTCGGAAAGCGCCTCGGCCGCGTTGCAGGCCACGCGCCGCGAGCAAGTGGAGGTACCGACCGCGGCGCGGACGATCGTCGACGTGCTGGACTGGCATGCCGAACGCCACCCCGATCGCCTGCACGTGCGCTTCGAGGGCGGCGACGCGGACGGGGTCGAACTGACGTTCGGCGCGCTGCGTCCGGCTGCCCTGGCCGTCGCGGCCGGATTGCAGGCGCAGGGGCTGCGTCCCCGCGAGCCGGTCGCGCTGATGCTGCCGACCCACCCCGACTTCCTGGTCGCATTCCTGGCGGTGATGCTCGCCGGCGGCGTGCCGGTACCGCTGTACCCGCCGCTGCGGCCGGGCGGCCTGGCCGAGTACTGGCGCCGCCAGGCCGGCATCGTGCGCAACTGCGGCGCGCGCCTGCTGATCGCCAACGAGGCCATGCAGGCACACCAGCAGCTGGTGCGCACGCTGGCCGGTGGCATCCAGCGCCTGCTGACGGTGGCCGAGCTCGCACGCAACGACGGCGTCCCGGAGCCGCTGGTGATCGCGGCCGACGACCTGGCGCTGCTGCAATACACCTCGGGCAGTACCGCCGACCCGAAGGGGGTGATGGTCAGCCACGCCAGCGTGCTGGCCAACCTGCGGGCGATGGGTGCGGTGGTCGGGGTGACCCCGGCGGACGCGTTCGTAAGCTGGCTGCCGCTGTACCACGACATGGGCCTGATCGGCGCGTGGCTGGGTTGCCTCTACTTCGGCGCACCGCTGGTGCTGATGCCGCCACAGAGCTTCCTGCTGCGTCCGGATCGCTGGCTGTGGGCGATCCACCGGCACCGGGCGACGCTGACGGCGGCGCCCAATTTCGCATTCGAGCTGTGCGTGCACCGCGTCGACGACAGCGCCATCGAGGGACTGGACCTGGGCAGCCTGCGGCTGGCGTTCTGCGGTGCGGAGCCGGTGTTCGCCGAGACGCTGGAGCGATTCTCGCTGCGGTTCGCGCGGTACGGGTTCCGGCCCGAAGCAATCACTCCGGTGTACGGGCTGGCCGAGAACGCGCTCGGCCTGACCTTCCCACCGCCGGGGCGCGGACCGCGCGTGCTGCAGATCGACCGCGACCGGTTCCTCGTGTCAGGCGCGGTGGCGCCCTGCCCGCCAATCGATGGCGCCTGCCTGTCGTTCGTCTCCTGCGGACTGCCGTTGCCGGGCAACGAACTGCGCATTGCCGACGACGGCGACCACGAATTGCCCGACGACCAGCAGGGCCATGTGCAGTTCCGGGGGGCTTCCGCGTGCAGCGCCTACTACCGCAACCCGGAGGCGACCCGGA
>DATHRJ010000044.1:0-2250 GCA_035465455.1 Lysobacter sp. | reverse complement strand
GTTGCCGCAGTTGTTCAACGTACTGCGTGGCGACATGAGCTTCGTCGGACCGCGTCCGGAGCGACCGCAGTTCGTCGAGGTGCTCGCCCGAGAGATCCGCTACTACAACGTTCGCCACTCGGTGAAACCCGGGCTGACGGGATGGGCGCAGTTGCGCTACGCCTATGGCGCCTCGGTGCAGGATGCCGAGGAGAAGCTGACGTTCGATCTGTTCTACGTAAAGAACCAGGGGCTGGTGCTGGACCTTCTGATCCTGCTGCAGACGGTCGAGGTAGTGCTGTTCAGGCGCGGGTCGCGCTGACTTCCGGCGCGATCGGCTCGATCTGCCTTCGTCCATGCGTTGCGCCGGCATCAGGCATGCAGTGATCCGGGCCGATCGCCTGTAGCCGAGCGTATCGCCTGCGGCGACCGGGTCTCAGCGACCGGCACTGTCTCCACTGGGGCGCTCGTCCGCTGGCCGCGCTGGATCGCGTTGAATTCCAGATGACGTGCGGAAGGGACCAGGCCCACGACATGGCAATCAGAGGAACGATCGTGACCAAACCAGTGGTGACCTTGTGCGGTACCTACACGCTTGACCCGGCGGCCGATGCGCTTGGCTTTTGGCTCGACTTTCTCGGCCTTGACGCGACGGTGCACATGGCGCCGTACGCCCAGGTGTTCCAGCAACTGCTCGATCCGGGCAGTGCCGTGCGCAGCAACCGGTCCGGTGCCAATGTTGTACTGGTGCGCTGGGCTGACCTGCTGCGCCGGGGTGCCGACGGGGCTGGTGATCCAGACGGTGCCCAGGTGGAACGGCAGGTGGCGGAGCTCGGGTCGGCATTGACGGCGTTCGATCACCAGGTGCCTTGCCTGGTGCTTGTTGGACCCTGCGATCGGAATACTCCGGCGCTCCAGCGTGCGACGGCGCAGCTTGAGTCGTTGCTCACCGGCACGCCCAACCTGTCGGTGGAAACCGGCGATAGCGCCATGCAGCGCTACGGCGTGGACCGTGTGCATGACGCCGCATCCGACCGGTTCGGCCACGTCCCGTTCACGTCGCAGGCGATGACCGTACTGGGTACCCGCATCGCGCGCTGGTACGCAGCGCAGGTTCGTGCGCCGATCAAGGTGATTGGAGTGGATGGCGACCACACGCTGTGGGCGGGCGTGGTGGCTGAGGATGGCGTGGAAGGCGTCCGCATAAGCGAGGGCCACGCCGCGTTGCAGCGCGAGCTGGTGGCGCAGTCCAACGGCGGGCGCCTGCTGTGCCTGCTCAGCAAGAACGAAGAAGCCGACGTGCGCCGCGTCTTCGAACGGCAACCGCCGATGCCGCTGCAGTGGCCGCATCTGGTGGCCCATCGCATCGACTGGAACCCCAAGCCGGACAACCTTGCCGCCATGGTTTCCGAGCTGGAGCTGAGCCTGGATAGCGTGGTGTTCCTGGACGACAGCCCGATGGAGTGCGCGCAGATGCGCGCGCGCTGCCCAATGGTGACCACCGTGCGGGTGCCGACCGAACCTGAGCAACTGACGACCTTCGTGGACCACCTCTGGCTGTTTGACCGAGCCGGCGCGACGGCCGAGGATCGCAGCCGCACACGCATGTACGCCGACAATATTGCGCGGACGCAATTGCGCCGTTCCGCGGATTCGCTGCAGGCGTTTATCGACCGCCTTGAGCTGTTGGTCGAGATCGAGCCGCCATCGCCCGCGCAGGTGGTCCGGCTTGCACAGCTGACCCAGCGCACCAACCAGTTCAATGCGAGCCTCATTCGTTGCGACCAGCACGAGATTGCCCGCACCACCGCGCAAAGCAGTGTGTTTCATCGCTATGTCCGCGCCGAGGATCGTTTCGGTGACTACGGCATCGTCGGCCAGGTCCGGGGGCGCGCCGACGCCGGCCGGCTCGTGGTGGACCTGTTCATGCTGAGCTGCCGCGCGCTGGGCCGTGGAATCGAGCACCGCATGGTCGCCGCTGCCGGTGCCCACGCGCTTTCGCTGGGGCTTGAGGAAGTAGCGTTGCTGTTCCGTCACGGAGAGCGCAACGCGCCGGTCGCGGGCTTTCTGGCGGAAGTGTTCGGCGTCGCCGAATCGGCGGCTGGGTCCGACGACCTCTGGTACCGCCTGCCGGCGCGGGCCGCGGCGGGCGTCGCATTCAATGCGTCGGCGATCGTTGGCCACGACGATCCCTCCGCACCTGGTTTGTCGCATGCCGCTGATACTCCGGGACAGGCCATTTCGCGGGCGGTGGAGCATGCGGACATCGGT
>DATHRJ010000043.1:0-2454 GCA_035465455.1 Lysobacter sp. | reverse complement strand
ATGTCCGACCGCGAGCAGTTCCTGGCAATGGACGGTGGCGACGGCATGCCGAGCATCAAGCTCAAGTCCGCGCACAAGACCGTGGTCGAACAGATGGCGATGCGCACCCGCTCCAATCCCGACGTCAACCCCGATGCCGGGGCCAGCCTGGGCACGGGCGGTGCGTCTTCGCGCTCGCCGCGCCAGCACTGACCGCTTCGCAGTCCTGGCAGTAGCCGCGATGCCCACTCCCAGGAGAAAGCGCCACCAGCACGCGGTTCCCACCGGTGTGCACGCTGCCCGCGGCCGCACCGGCGACCGCGGTGCGGCGGAAGCCACGCGTCGAGGCCGGGCACCGGGCATCGCACTGGATACCGCCCTCTAGCCCAGGGCGGTATCGAGCAGCATCATCAGCACGAATCCGACCATGAGCCCGCCGGTGGCGAAGTTCTCGTGGCCCTGCCGGTGCGACTCGGGGATGATCTCGTGGCTGACCACGAACAGCATCGCGCCGGCGGCAAAGCCGAGCCCGGTGGGCAGCAGCAACGGGATGGCGATGACCACGCTCGCCCCGAATACCGCGCCCAGGGGTTCGACCAGACCCGAGCCCATCCCCACCAGCATCGCGCGCGTGCGGCTGTAGCCGGCCACGATCAGCGCGACGGCGACCACGAAGCCCTCGGGCAGGTCCTGGATCGCGATGCCGGTGGTGAGCGCCACGCCTTGGGCGTGCTCGGTGGCGAAGCCGACACCGATGGCCAGGCCTTCGGGCAGGTTGTGCAGGCAGATCGCGAACACGAACAGCCAGGTTCGCTTGAGCCGGTGCGACGAGCGACCCTCCGGACCCTTGATGAAGTGCTCGTGCGGTATCGCCAGGTCCAGCGACTTGACCATCATCGCGCCCAGCAGCAGCGCGATGCCGACGGTCAGGCCGGCTCCCCACGGTCCGGAGCCTTGCTGCCGTGCTGCCTCCAGCCCCGGCAACACCAGCGAGAACGCGCTCGCGGCCAGCATGACCCCGGCACCGAAGCCCATCAGCGCATCCTGGGTACGCCGCCCGATGCCGCGCGCGCACAGCGCCGGCAAGGTGCCCGCAGCGGTGGCCGCAGCGGCGATCGAACCACCGATCAGCGCCGCTGCCACCGGCGAGACGCCGGGGTTCAGCAGCATGGCGGCGCGAGACGGTACCGCTCCAGGCCAGGGGCCCGGTCGGCGATGGGTCCGCGGATGGTTGCGAGGCGGTCGATCATGAGCAGTCCTTGCATGGTGCGCGTGGCACTGGGCAGCGCGGCAAAGCAGGGTGGCCGCGTTAGCCGATCAATCGCGCAACCAGGCCGATCCCGACCGCCAAGGGGTTCGGAGACCGGCGGATCACGATCGCCGGTTGGAACCGGGGTCCGAAGGCCCGCCGCCGCGCGGGCGTCATCCCGCGTCCGGCCGTCTGGTCGGGTCGAGTGGGGCGTCGGGTACCGCGTCCCGCTGCACGCCTCCTTCGAATCCGCGTTCGTCGCCGGCGCCGCGCCTGGTGTTGCGGTCGCCGGAGCCGTGCGCGTACTCGCGGGGTGACACGCCAACATGCGCCCCGCCCGAGTCGGCTCGGTCGGGGTCGGCCGGCTCGGCGGCACGCGCGGGATGCTCCACCGCCGGGCCCTGTCCGGGCTGGTTGCTGTAGTCCTGCGGCTTGCGCAGCTCGCCTTTGTCGGTATCGGCCTCGGCGCGTCCGCGATCCTGATGCAAGGTGCTCATGGGATCGATCTCGTCGTGATGGGTGACCCTTCTGTAACAAGGCCACCGATCACTGGGCGTGAAGCGGGCGCGGCGAAGCGGTTCGGGCACCGGCTCGCCACCGGCAGCACGCGCGCGGCTAGCCGGGAGCGCCCGGATTCTGGTCGACGTCCTCACTGGAGTGCTCCTCCTGCGGCGGGCCGCCGCGGCTGCGGCGATCGCGCAGCTGGTCCTCGAGCACGTCGCCCTGGTCCTCCAGGCCGACATCGTCCAGCGCCTGCTCAACGCGCTGGTCGTCGCTTGGGCGGTGCAGGCCCTGGTGCTGGCCGCTGGCGACACCGCTGGATCGCGTGAGTGGCGTGTCCGCAGTGGTTCGGGACGGACGTTCGGGAATGGCCATGGCTTCTCCTCCGCAGTGGCGCGCCCGCGGCACGACCGGTCGGTGATGCGCGGGCGCAGGCGCAGCGTTTCACCGCGCGTGTGAGCGCAGCGGCAGGCAAGCGTTACGGCCGCGTATGCGCCGCGCGAAGCTCAGGACTTGAGTTTGTAGCCAGTGCGGAAGATCCACCACACCACCGCCAGGCCCAGCAGCAGGACGCCGAGGATCGCGCCGATGGTGCCCGCGACGTTGACGTCGGAAATGCCGTAGTAGCTCCAGCGCATGCGGCTGATCAGGTAGACCACGGGGTTGAACAGCGTGACCGTCTGCCACGCCGGCGGCAGCATCGAGATCGAATAGAACGCCCCGCC
>DATHRJ010000042.1:0-16879 GCA_035465455.1 Lysobacter sp. | reverse complement strand
ACCTGGCGCAGCCATGCGGCGGATTTCGGACCGATGTTGCGCAGCTTTTCGGTACTCATTCGAGTGACTCCACGAACGCTTGGGCGATCGCCTCGATGCCGCGCTGATCTTCGGCGTCGAAACGGTCCGGCTCGGGGCTGTCGAGATCGAAAACGCCGACCAGCGACCCGTCCCCGGGCAGGAACAATGGCACCACGACCTCCGAGCGCGAAGCCGAATCGCAAGCGATGTGGCCCGGGAACTCGTGCACGTCGGCGACGCGCTGGGTCTTTCCGGTCGACGCCGCCGCACCGCAGACGCCCTTGTCAAGCGGGATGCGCACGCACGCCGGCAACCCTTGAAACGGGCCGACCACCAATTCGCGGCCATCGAAGAAGTAGAACCCAACCCAATTGAGCCGCGGAAGGCCGTGGTACACCAGTGCCGAGAGATTCGCGGCGTTGGCGATGCGGTCGCGCTCGCCGTGCATCAGCGCGCGGGCCTGGGCCAGCAGCTGGGCGTATTGGTCCGGCTTGCTGCCGGACAGGGTTTCAGCGGCGAACATGCCCCGAAGTGTAGCAGCGCGGCTTGCCACGCCCTTGCCGGAGCAGGCAGCCCCCGAGCGGCCTGTCCGGGGCGTGCATGCCCAAAGCCACGTGCCGAGCAGGCGCCGACGGCCTAGGATGCGCGCCATGGGCACCGGCAGCGCAAATCACGGCAGCGTCTACGTCACCGGCACCGACACCGGCGTCGGCAAGTCGCTGGCCAGCGCCAGCCTGCTGCACGCGCTGCGCCGGCAAGGCTTGCGCGCGGTCGGGATGAAGCCGGTGGCCAGCGGCTGCCTCGATACCGTCGACGGCTGGCGCAACGAGGACGCGCTGCTGTTGCAGGCGGCCGGTGATCCCGGGACCACGTACGCCGACATCAATCCCTACGCCTTCGTGCAACCGCTGGCGCCGGAACTGGCCGCGGCCGACGACGGCATCGAGCTGGCGCTGGAGCCGATCCTGCAGGCGTACGCGCGGCTCTCTCGCCAGGCCGACGCGGTGGTGGTCGAGGGCGTCGGCGGCTGGGCGGCGCCGCTGTCGGCGTCGCTGGACCAGATCGACCTGGTGCGTGCGCTGGACCTGCCGGTGCTGCTGGTGGTTGGGCTGCGGCTGGGCTGCATCAGCCATGCCCGGCTGGCGGCGCGGGCGATCGCCGCCGATGGCGCGCGGCTGGTGGGCTGGATCGCCAGCGACGTCGACCCGACGATGGACCGCCCCGACGCCAACTTCGCGTTGTTGCAGTCACGCCTGGACGCGCCCTGCTGGGGCCGGTTGCCGTACCGGTTGCCGCCCGATCCCGCGGAACTGGCCGACCGGCTGCGTGTGCCCCGATCAGCGTCCGGATCAACCCCTACTTCCGGCACTGGGACGCGCGACGATCCGGGAATGTAAACTAGCCGGTACAAGAATTAGACCAGGGTTTCCGACATGCGCCGCAACGTTTTGTTCGCTTCCGTGATGCTCGCCGCGCTGTTGGGCCTGGGCGCCTGCAAAGACGACGATTCAGCCGCAGCCGGTGGCGGCGGCGGACCGCCGGGCGGCATGCAGTTGCCGGTCGAGGCGGTCACGCTGCAGCCGCAGGCTTTGACCGCGGGCCTGCAAACGGTGGGCAGCCTGCGCGCCGACGAGTCGGTGGTGGTGCGCCCGGAAGTCGCCGGCCGCATCAGTCGCATTCATTTCACCGAAGGCGGCCGCGTCCAGGCCGGGCAACCGCTGTTCACGCTCGATGGCAGCCTGGCCCAAGCCGATCTCAACGAGGCGGCGGCCAACCTGGAGAACAGCCGCCGCGCAGCCGCGCGCGCCCAGCAGCTGGTCGAGGAAAAGCTGATCGCGCGCGCCGACTTCGACACCACGCGCGCCGAGCTCGCCGTCGACCAGGCCCGGGTCGCGTCCGCGCGCACCGCACTGTCGAAGATGACCCTGCGCGCGCCGTTCTCGGGTCAGATCGGCCTGCGCGAAGTCAGCGTCGGCGACTACGTCGGCGTCGGCCAGGACCTGGTGCGGCTGGTGCGGCTGGACCCGATCGAGGTCGACTTCAGCGTGCCGGAGAGTGCGATGGGGCAGGTGCGCAACGGCCAGAAAGTCGTGGTCGGCGTCGATGCGTTTCCCGGCGAGAGCTTCACCGGCGAAGTCGTCGCCATCGATCCGGTGGTCGATCCCAACAGCCGCAGCGCGCGCCTGCGTGCGCAGGTTCCCAATCCCGACGCACGGCTGCGCCCGGGCCAGTTCGCCCGGGTGCAGCTGGACACCGGCAGCGGGCGCGCCGATGCACTGCTGGTTCCCGAGCAGGCGCTGATGCAGGAAGGCGATACGCGCCTGGTCTACACCGTGGTCGACGGCAAGGCGCACAAGAACCCGGTCAAGACCGGCATCCGGGTGCCCGGCAAGGTCCAGGTGCTGGAAGGCCTCAAGCCCGGCGACGTGGTGATCACCGCCGGGCAGGGCAAGCCGATGATGCAGGAGGGCGTGCCGGTGATGGTGCTGCCGAGTGCGCAGGAGGGCGCAGCCACCGCGCCGCCCGCTGCCACCGCCGGTGGCCCGAAGGCGCCAGCCGCCGCGCCGGCCGATAAACGCAACGACGCGGCCGCGCCTGCCGACGACGCCGACGGCGGCTGAGCGGAGGTTCCCCCATGGTCCTTTCCGACGTCTCCATCCGCCGCCCGGTCTTCGCCACCGTCATCAACCTGATCATCCTGCTGGTCGGGCTGATCGCCTACGACCGTCTCGCCGTCCGCCAGATCCCGAACGTCGACACCCCGGTCGTCACCGTCAACACGTCCTACCCCGGCGCCAGCGCGCAGGTGATCGAGTCGCAGGTGACCCAGCCGATCGAGGACGCCCTGTCCGGCGTGGAAGGCATCGAGTACATGCAGTCGGTGAGCCGCGAGCAGTCCAGCCAGGTCACGATCCGGTTCCGCCTGGACCGCGATCCCGACGGCGCCGCGAGCGACGTGCGCGACCGCGTCGGCCAGGCCCGCGGGTTCCTTCCCGACGAGGTCGACGAGCCGATCATCCAGAAGCAGGAGGCCGACGCGCAGCCGATCATCTACATGGCGTTCTCCTCCGACCGCCACAGCAACGTCGAGCTCGCCGACGCCGCCGAACGCCTGGTCAAGGACCGCATCCAGCAGATCCCCGGCGTGGCGCAGGCGCAGGTCTATGCCAGCACCTACGCGATGCGGGTATGGCTGCAGCCGCAGCGACTGGCCGGTTTCGGCCTGACCCCGGCCGACGTGGAGCGCGCGTTGCGCGCCCAGAACGTGGAGATCCCCGCAGGCCGCGTGGAGAGCGCCGACCGCGAGTTCACCGTGCTGTCGGAGACCGACCTGCGCACCCCCGAGCAGTTCGGCGAGGTGATCCTGGGCGACGTCGGCGGTTACCTGGTCCGCCTCAAGGACGTGGCCCGGGTCGAGCTGGGCGCCCAGGAGCAGCGCTTCCGTGCGCGCTTCAATGGCGAAAACGCCGTACCGCTGGCGGTGGTCAAGCAGGCCGTCGCCAATCCGCTGGACATCTCCGAGGCGATCCACCAGCTGCTGCCGCAGATCCAGCAGACGCTGCCGGAGGGCATGAAGATCCAGATGGCGTTCGACAGCACGATCTTCATCGAGAAGTCGATCGAGGAGGTCTACAAGACCGTCGCCGAGGCGGTGGTGCTGGTGATCATCGTGATCTTCCTGTTCCTGCGCAGCTGGCGCGCGACCCTGATCCCGCTGGTGACGATCCCGCTGTCGCTGGTCGGCGCATTCGGCTTGATGTACGCATTCGGCTTCACCATCAACACCCTGACCCTGCTGGCGATGGTGCTGGCGATCGGGCTGGTGGTGGACGACGCGATCGTGATGCTGGAGAACATCCATCGCCACATCGAGGAAGGCATGCCGCCGTTCCAGGCGGCATTGCAGGGAAGCAAGGAGATCGGGTTCGCGATCGTCGCGATGACCCTGACGCTGGTCGCGGTGTACGTGCCGCTGGCGTTCTCGACCGGGCGCACCGGGCAGTTGTTCATCGAGTTCGCGCTGACCCTGGCCGGCGCGGTGCTGGTGTCGGGCTTCGTCGCGCTGACGCTGTCGCCGATGATGGCCTCGCGCCTGCTGCGCCAGGAGAAGCAGCAGGGTCGGTTCTATGCCGCTGGCGAACGCGTGCTGGGCGCGCTCGACCGCGGTTACCGCAGCGCGCTCACGCGCGGACTGCGCGCGCGCTGGCTGCTGGTTGGCGTGGCGGCGCTGGTGTCGGCGCTGGCGATCGGCCTGTTCACCCTGTTGCCCAAGGAACTGGCACCGCAGGAGGACCAGGGTTTCATCATCGGCTTCGGCATCGCTCCGGAAGGCTCGACCGTCGACTACACCGATCGTTACGCGGGACAGATGGAAGCGGCATTTTCGAAGATTCCCCAGGTCAAGCAGTACTTCCAGATCGTCGGCTTCCCCGCGGTCACCCAGACCATCGGCTTCGTGATGCTGCAGGACTGGGAGGATCGCGACGTCTCCACCCAAGAGGTGCAGGGCCAGCTGTTCCCGCAGTTCATGGGGATCCCCGGGATCATGGCGTTCCCGACGCTGCCGCCGCCGCTGGGCCAGGGTGGCTTCGGCCAGCCGGTCAGCTTCGTGGTGCAGAGCACCGGCACCTGGGAGGAACTGGGGGAAACCACCAGCGCGCTGATGGCGAAGATGGCCGAGAACCCGGGCCTGACCAATCCCGACAGCGACCTCAAGCTCGACAAGCCGCAACTGCGGGTATCCCTCAACCGCGACAAGGTCGCCACCGTCGGCACCGATGTGGCCACGGTCGGGCGCACCCTGGAGACGTTGCTGGGCGGACGCAACGTGACCCGCTTCAAGCGCGGCTCGGAGCAGTACGACGTGATCGTGCAGGTCGAGGATGTCGATCGCCGCACGCCCGGCGACCTGTCCAACATCTTCGTGCGCGCCGGAGATGGCCAGATGGTGCAGCTGTCCAACCTGGTCGACGTGGAGGAGACGGTCGCGGCCAAGGAGCTCAACCACTTCAACAAGCTGCGTGCCGCCACGATCAGCGCCGGTCTCGCGCCCGGCTATTCGATGGGCGAGGCGCTGGAGTGGATGGAGGCGGCGCTGGCGGAAGTCGCGCCCAATGCGCAGTACGACCTGTCCGGGCAGAGCCGCGAGTTCCGCGAGTCGGCCAGCGATTTCGCGATGATCTTCGTGCTCGCGCTGATCTTCATCTTCCTGGTGCTGGCGGCGCAGTTCGAGAGCTGGGTCGACCCGTTCGTGATCCTGCTGGCGGTGCCACTGGCGGCATTCGGCGCGTTCCTGGCGCTGAAACTCACCGGCGGCAGCTGGAACATCTATTCGCAGATCGGCCTGGTGACGCTGGTGGGCCTGATCGCCAAGCACGGCATCCTGATCGTGGAATTCTCCAACCAGTTGCAGGAGCAGGGCCGGACCAAGCTTGCGGCGGTGATCGAC
Source organism: Lysobacter sp. (assembly GCA_035465455.1). Taxonomy (GTDB): domain Bacteria; phylum Pseudomonadota; class Gammaproteobacteria; order Xanthomonadales; family Xanthomonadaceae; genus Lysobacter_K. The sequence continues at coordinate 11,409 of DATHRJ010000042.1, read as the reverse complement.
GCGTCGGCGCTGCGCCTGCGCCCGATCCTGATGACCACCGGGGCGATGGTGCTGGGCTCGCTGCCGCTGGCCATCGCCACCGGCGCCGGCGCCGAGGCGCGCAACCAGATCGGCTGGGTGATCGTCGGCGGCATGTCGATCGGCACCGTGTTCACCCTGTTCGTGGTGCCGGTGATGTACCTGCTGATTGGCCGCGACTTCCACAAGGTCGCCGCGCGGCGGCGACATCGCGAACAGCCCGCAGCGGCGCACTGATCCTGCGCCCAGGCGCGGCGCCGGTGACCGGCCGGCGTCGCAACCCGATGCCAGGCCGGTGGCACGAAGTCGAGGCAACAAAAAACCCGGCAGCCGAAGCTGCCGGGTTTTTCATACCAGCCTCGAGGGCTGGCCAACCTTACGGCTGGAGAGAGACGCTTACTTCTTCGACTTGCTCGAAGCGCGGGTGGCGCTGGCGAAGGTCGAACCGGCACGGCTGGACGCTTCCTGGGCAGCCTGCGCGGCCTGCTCGACGTTGGCCTGGGTGTTCTTGGCAGCCGATTCGATCTGGCTCTTGGCCAGCTCGGTGATCGCCTCGTTGGTCTTGGCGGTGTGGCCCAGGACTTCCTGGCTGGTGCTGACGGCGCGCTCGAGGTTCTCGCGGGCGACCTGGGCGGCCTTCGGCAACAGGGCCTTCAGGGCCTCGGCGTCACGGACTTCGGCAGCCTCGCCCCAGAAGGCGAAGTTGGCGTTGACGCGCTCGTTGATCGCGGCCAGCTGCAGGCCGAACACGGTCTCCGCATTGTCCAGGGCAATACGATTGACCTGGGCGGCGGCGTCGGCGAACTGACGGGTGGCGGCGGCGAACTGCTCGTTGAACTGCTGGTACATGGCGGTCTCCTGCTGTGCGCCGACAAAGATTGTCGGTTTGTGCAGTGCAGCATATACGCCGGTTTGGTGCGATGCAACATTTCCGGTGGAGCCGCAGGATCCGGTTCAGCTTTTTGGCCGGGTCAGCCGCGATACCGGCATCCGGAGGTGCAGGTCTCGTGCACCACGATCTCGCTCAGTTGCGGTAGCGCCGGCTTCAGCCGTTCCCAGATCCACAGTGCCAGCCGTTCACTGGTGGGGTTCTCCAGCCCTTCGACGTCATTGAGGTAGTGGTGGTCGAGCCGGTCGTACAGCGGCTGGAATGCCCGCTTGAGGTCGGCGAAATCCATCACCCAGCCGCTGTCGGCACCAATCTCGCCGCTGACGTGGATCTCGATCCGGAACGAGTGCCCGTGCACGCGCGCGCACTTGTGGCCGTCGGGCACGTTGGGCAGGCGATGCGCCGCCTCGAGGGTGAAGACCTTGAAGATTTCCATGGGGCGATTGTATCGCCGACGGTGCACCGGGCGTTGTCGCACCTGCGGCAGTCGAAGCCGACGGTGGCCAGTTTCGCGCTGATCGCGGGCGGAGCTCGGCCCGCTTGACCCAGGTCAGCGAAGCGACGGGCGATCCGGGTTCTGCTGGTGCATCTTCCACGGGAGCGCGCCATGAACACTGATTTCGAGATCGGCGACCACGCACTGCATCCGCTGTCGGGCATCGTCGAGGCGATCCATGCGGCCGGCGTGGAACGCCACTGCCATGCCGAAGCCTGCTTCGAGCCGTGGCAAAGGGACGACGACCGCGAGCGGCCCCTGCCGCGCGATTGAACTGGCGCCAATCGGGCGACTGGCGGCCTCAACCCATCCAGGAATGGAAAATCCCGAGCGGGTGGTGCGCGCGCGCGATCGAGATCATCCAGGCGTAGGTCAGCAGCGCCAGCGCGTAGAACAGCCCGCGCAGGCGTTCGCGCTTGAGCGCCAGCGTGCCCAGCACCACATAGGCCACCAGCAAACCCAGCTTCGTCGCCAGCCAGCCATTGGCGAACATCGCCCCCGGCAGCACGGTCAGCAGCATCAGTGCGGCAGTGAGCAGCGTGGTGTCGATCGCCACGCTGGTCCAGCGCAGCGGCGACGCCAGCGGCCAGCGTGCTCCCAGCAATGCGCCGGCGCCGCGGACCGCGAACACCGCGCCGCTGAGCAGCACCATGAAGACGTGCACGTACTTGATCTGTGCGTAGAACTCGATCATCGCTTCGTTCCTGTGATCAGCCGGGTCGGCCATCGGCGCGCGGCGCCAGATAGATGCGGCCGATGCGGGCCACCCACGGTGCGAACGCCACCAGCCAGCCGAGCGCCGCGATCGCCTGCCACGCCATCGGGTCGGGCAGCACTTCGGCCGCCACCCGCGTCACCGCGACCAACTGGATCGCCACGAACGCGAACCACGCCGCGCCCGGCATCACCAGTGCACGCCCCGAATGGCCCTGGGTCACACGCGTCACCATCGCGATCAGCACGCTGCCGAAGAAGCCGATGAACAACGCATGCGCGGGACCGCGCCCGAGCCAGAAGATGCCGGTCAACTCGTAGGCGATGCTCTGCGCCGCATACAGCGCAAACGCGACCGGTAGCCACGCCAGTCCGACGAACAGCAGCGTCAGCAGCGCGGGATTGTCGCCGCGCGGCCACCAGCGCCACAGCATGGTCGCGCTGATCGCCAACAGCGGCAGGTCCACCAGCCACAGCCACGCGTAGGCGTGGAACAGCTCCAGCAGCAGGTGCACCAGCAGCAGCGGCCACAGCGCGCCGAGCAACCACAGCGGGCGCCACGGCTGGTAGCCGCTGACCACCCGGCTGGCGAAGAACGGGAACATGCGGTGGGCGACGGTGAGGTACACCGGCAACAACAGGCCGAAGGTGCCGATCTTGATGCTGGCAAACGCCCACAGCGGCGATGCGCCCAGCACGAACGCCGCCCACGCGAGCAGCCCGACCAGGCCCAGCGACAACGCGGCAAAGCACGAGCGCGCGTGCCAGTTGCCGGTTTCCTCGCGCCACAGCATCGGCCCCAGCGTCACCAGTCCCGCCAGCCAGCCGGCCGTGGTCAGCAGCAGGCCGACCACGATGCCGACCTCCCAGCCGAGCGCTCCGAGCAGGGTGGCGATCTGCCCGCCGAACAGCCCGGCGCCGACCGGCAGGTAGCGCCAGCGGTCGATGTCGGGCAGCCCCAACCACTTGGGAAACGTGGTCAGCAGGAAACCGAAGATGAAGCTCGGCAGCATCTGGTACTGCATCACGAACGCATGCAGCCAGCCGGCGGGCACCTGCGGCTGCGCGAAGGCCAGCGCCGGCCAGCGCGCGCTGACGATCCACGCCGTCCACCACGCCATCGCCAGCAGCAGGTTGCCTGCGCCAATGAAGAACATCAGCCGGTGCGGGGCCGCGGCCAGAAGGCGCGGCGAGCTCAGTGTCGGGGAGTGGGCCATGCGCGGCAGTGTGGCCGCGCGCGGGTGCCGGCGCATTGACCCAGATCATTTCGGTTTGGCCGTTGCCCCCGCCACGGGTCCAGCGCCGGCCATGCACCAGGCGCGTGCCGGGCGCCTTAGCTGCGCAGGACGGGCGCGGCCAAAGTCTCGAGCTGGACGCGATCGAGCAGTTCCAGCTCGCGGCGATCGACCGCGACCAGGCCGTCGTGCTGGAAGCGACGCAGCACCCGGCTCACGGTTTCCGGCGCCAGGCGCAGGTAGTTGGCGATGTCGGTGCGCGCCATCGTCAGCTGGAAGCGGTTGGGAGAGAACCCGCGCGCGGCGAGACGTCGCGACAGTCCGATCAGGAACGCGGCCATGCGCTGGTCCGCCGACCAGTCGCCGGCCAACAGTGCGGCGCGACCGATATCGCGGCTGAGCAGGCGGAACAGGTGCTTCTGCAATCCCGGCAGCCGCGCGGCCAGCACCGCGATCTTCGGGAACGAGAACCGGCACAGCATCACCGTGTCCAGCGCGACCGCGTTGCACGGGTAGGTATCGCCATCGATGCCGTCCAGGCCGATCACCTCGCCCGGCAGGTAGAAACCCAGCACATGCTCGCGTCCGTCGCGGTCGACCACGTAGGTCTTGACCGTGCCCGCGCGAACCGCGGCGATCGCCTCGAACGGATCGCCCTCGCGGAAAATATGGTCGCCATCGCGGATCGGGCCGACGTGGTCGACCAGCACGTGCAGGTCCATCAGCGCGCGCTTGTCCATGCCCTCCGACAGGCACGCCTGCGAAAACGCGCAGGTCGAGCAGAAGCTCAGCGTATCGCCGTCATCGGCCAGCGTGCGCGCGTCCTGGCGCGGGAACGTGGTCGCGCTCACCGGCGGATCCATGGCGTCGCGGCTGCGCGCCTGGTCAGATGCTGGCAGGCGGATGCGGGCGGGGGTGGGGGTGTCGATTCTGGCACCCGGCCATTTTACGCAGTCGCGCGCCCCGGCGCGACACAGTGCTCACCGACGCGACAGCCACGCAAGCAAAAAACCCCCGCAGCATGCGAGGGTTGATGTTTTTTCCGGGCGTAGCCACGGGTACGTATCGATGGTGGCTATGGGTGGACTCGAACCACCGACCTCGGCATTATGAGTGCCACGCTCTAACCAGCTGAGCTACATAGCCTTTTTCTTGAATTTCGTCGACGGCAGCAGTGTGAATGCGGCGCTGTCCGCTGAGCTGTTTAGCTACGCGACGAACCGCGAATTGTTCCTGTCCGGCGGCTCGCTGTCAATGACTTCGCTGTTGGCTTGTCGTTCGGCGGGGCGCGTGGCAGAGTCGGGTCAAGTGACGCAAGTCAATCAAGCAGGAGTCCGCATCGTGATCGATCCGGACGGTTACAGGCCCAATGTAGGCATCGTGTTGATGCACCCCGATGGCCGGTTGTTCTGGGCGCGCCGCGTGCACCGCGACGGCTGGCAGTTCCCGCAGGGCGGGATGAACACCGACGAGACGCCGCTGGAGGCGATGTATCGCGAATTGCGCGAGGAAACCGGCTTGCTCCCCGGTCACGTCGAGGTGCTGGGGGCGACGCCCGGCTGGCTGCGCTACCGGCTGCCGCAACGGGCGATTCGCCGCCACGACCGCCTCGTGTGCATCGGCCAGAAGCAGGTGTGGTTCCTGCTGCGGCTGACCGGGCAGGAAACCGACCTGTGCCTGGACCTGACCGACAAGCCGGAGTTCGACCATTGGCGCTGGGTCGATTTCTGGTATCCGCTGGAGCACGTGGTGCTGTTCAAGCGCGGGGTCTATGCGAGCGCATTGCGCCACCTGGCGCCGTTCGCCCGCCATGTGGCCGGAGCGCAGGCGGTGCCACTGCCGGACCCGGAGGCACGACAGCCCGGGGGCTGGAGCCGGCAGCGGCCACGCACGGGATTGCCGCAACAGCCGGCGCGCAACGGCAAATAGCACTGGTTCAGGATGCTAATTGACAATCATTCGCATCCATAGTGCAATGCCCCTGCAGTCAATCCGGCTGCCGACCCCGATCCCCTTCGCCATGTACGTCTGCATCTGCAACGGCGTCACCGACCACCAGATCCGCCAGGCGGCCGATGCCGGCTGCGGCAGCGTGGCGGAAATGACCATGCGCACCGGCGCTGGCGGCAACTGCGGCAGTTGCCTGGATACGGTCGCCGAGCTGCTCGAGAAGGCCCGCTCGATCCGCGAACTGCCGCTGCCGTTGCTGCGCGCGGCCTGAAGTCAGCAACGACCAACCCGCTCCTTGGCGGGCATGGTGTTTTTCCTCTACACACCTTCTTGTCTGCGGATGCACTTGATTCGCGTTTCGTCGTGCGCGCGCGCAAAGGGCTAAAGTCGCCGGATCACGGAGGCGGAGCACGGCATGAAAGGCGATCCCAAGGTCATCGAGTTTCTCAACAAGGCGCTGTTCAACGAATTGACGGCGATCAACCAGTACTTCCTGCACGCCAAGATGCTGAAGAACTGGGGCCTGAAGGAACTGGCCGAACACGAGTACCACGAGTCGATCGACGAGATGAAGCACGCCGACAAGCTGTCGGACCGCATCCTGTTCCTCGATGGGCTGCCGAATTTCCAGGCACTGGGCAAGCTGCGCATCGGCGAGAATCCGCACGAGGTGCTGACCTGCGACCTGGCGCTGGAACTGGAGGCGCTGCCGCTGCTGCGCGAAGCGATCGGGCATTGCGAGAGCGTCGGCGACTTCACCAGCCGGCAGCTGTTCGCGGACATCCTCGAGTCGGAGGAAGAGCACATCGACTGGATCGAAACCCAGTTGTCGCTGATCGAACGGGTTGGCGAGCAGAATTACCTGGCAGTCAAGATCGACAGCTGACCGGTTCGGGCGCGCGTGGACCGCGCGTCAATCAAGCAAGCCGCCGTGGCGGGCTGCCGCGCCGCCGCTCATTGCTTCAACCGGAGGTGGTGCGCCGCGGGCGGCGGAACACCGCGCGCCAGAGCCACCACACGGCCAGCGCGACCAGCACGCTGATCGAGACCAGCAGCGACAGCGCGATCCACGGGTGTGCGAACACCAGGGCCAGGCCACCGACCACCGCGACGTCCTCGGTGACCGAGGTGGCCCAGTTGCTGATCGGTTCCGGCGAGGTGTTGATCAATGCGCGCGACGCGGTCTTGAGCGCGTGGCTGGTGAAGGCGACACCGGCGCCGGTCGCCAGCGCGCCCGCGCCAAGGGCGCCATCGGGCGAGAGCGCGGCCGCGGCAAGGAACGCGCCTGCCGGCACCCGCAGCAACGTGTGCATCAGGTCCCAGCCCGAATCGACCCCGGGAATCTTGTCGGCGAAGAATTCCACTGCCGCCAGCAGCCCGGAAACCCCGATCACCCACGGCGAGGCCGTCACCGCCAGAGCGGGCGGCAGGTCCAGCCAACCCAGGGCGCCGGCAATGCCCACGCCGAACACGGTCAGATAGACCCGGATGCCGGCCATCCACGCCAGCACTACGCCAATTGCGAACAGGTGCGCATCTGACATTGGATCGATCCGGCTAGACTTGGGCCGAGTATAGGGGCGGGGGCCACCAGCGGCATGGAACGCGTTCGCATCGATAAAACAGACTCCAGTTTCGTGATTGTCCGGCGCGGTCCGGACCGGCGGCTGCTGTGGGCGGCGCTTGCAACGACGGCGTGGCTGCTGTCGATGGCGGTAGCGTGGAGCTGGGCTGGCGCACGCGCGGCGCCGCAATTGCCGCAGGTGAGCGAATCGCTGCAGACGGCGCAGGCGAACCTGCAGCAGGCGCAGGCCCGCCTGGCAGCGCTCGAGCAGCAACAAGCGACCCTGGCCCGTTCCGACCAGATCAGCCGCGCTGCGAACCGCACCGTGCAGCGTGAGCTGGCCGAACGCGACGAGGAGATCGCCGACCTGCGCGCCAACGTGGCGTTCTACGAGCGCCTGGCTGGCGACACCCGCAAGTCCAAGGGCCTGAACGTGCATTCGGCGCAATTCACCCCCGAGCGCGGCGGCACCTGGCGTTACCTGATCGTGCTCACCCAGAACCTGGACCGCGGTGCGGTCAGCCTCGGCCAGTTGCGCTTCGTGATCGAGGGCGTGCGCGACGGCAAGCTCGCCACGATCGACTGGGACACGCTGCACCAGCGCCAGGCGGCTCCGGCGCAGGGCTATTCGTTCCGCTACTTCCAGCAGGTCAAAGGCAGCGTGATGCTGCCGCGCGACTTCACCCCGCAACGCGTGCGCGTTTCCCTGCGCGGCAAGCATGGCTCGCTGGACCAGGCCGTGGCGTGGGCACCCTCCTCCAGCAATCCGGATACCTGACCCATGTTCAAGCAGAAACCCGGTCATACCGACCAGATCGACACCCTCATCGGCACCCAGGTGGTGATCCGCGGCGACCTGCACTTCAGCGGCGGATTGCTGATCGAGGGGCGGGTGATCGGCAGGGTCGTGGCCGACGAAGGGCAGCAGGCGGTCTTGACCCTGTCGCAGCATGGCTGCATCCAGGGCGAGGTGCGCGCGCCGGTGGTGGTCATCAACGGCCGCATCGATGGTGACGTCCATGCCGCCGAGCGGGTCGAGCTGGCGTCGCAGGCGCGGGTGCAGGGCAACCTGCACTACAAGGTCGCCGAGATGGCCGCCGGCTCCACCCTGACCGGGCGCCTGATCCACGTCGACGCGCTGCAGCACGAGGCCGGTCAGGCGGACCCGGCCCGGGGCGGCGGAGAGGCCTACGGGCACCACCCAGCTGAAGCGCCGCTGGCAGCGGACCTTGCCCTGGGCTGACCTGCGCGCCACCGGCGTTGTAGGCTTGGCGCCGCGACCTGAATGGCGAGCGGCATGGCCCTTGAAGATCAACCCGTGGTCGAAACCGACACCGACGCCCGGTGGCGCATCGCTGCGGCAACGCTGGTGGTCGTCGCGCTGGCGTTCGGCAGCTGGGGGCTGTGGCGGGTGCTGGCGCCGCCGGCAACCGACCTGCGCGCGCAGCTGGCCGGCAGCGAGCGCCTGGGCCAGGCGCAGCGGGCGCAGATCGAGCAACTGCAGCAGCAGGTGGCCACCCTCACGCGCTCGGACCAGATCAGTCGCGAAGCCAATCGCGACCTGCAGGGCACGTTGGCCGAGCGCGACGAGGAACTGGCAGGGCTACGCGCCGATGTCGCCTTCTACGAGCGCCTGGTCGGCGCCACCGCGCCGCGGCGCGGGCTCACGGCGCACACGCTGCGGATCCAGCGCCAGGGCACGCAGCCTTCGAGCGACAGCGCCTGGCACTTCGCCACCACCCTGACCCAGAACCTCAACCGCGGCGCGGTCAGTGCCGGCCTGCTGACGCTGTCGGTGGAAGGCACCCTCGACGGCAAGCTGCAACGGCTCGACTGGCCGGCGCTGCGGCGACAGCCGCAGGCGCCCCCGGTGCCGTATTCGTTCAAGTACTTCCAGCAGGTCGAGGGCGACATCTTCCTGCCGCCGCAATTCACTCCGGCCAGGCTCATCGTGCGCCTGAAGCCGCAATCGGGCGCGGCGGTGGAGCAGTCGTTCACCTGGGACGACGCGTTGCGCGGCAGCAACGCCAGCGCCGGTCCGTAACCCGCAGGGAGCCGCTGCTTGAATGGTGGGCCCGCGCGCCCCATCCTGAGGGGATGGAAATCACCGCGCTGCCCGTCGTGGCACCCGACTACCAATCGCTGGAGCGCCCGCTGCAGTTCACTGCGGCCGCCGCGGCCAAGGTCCGCGAACTGATCGCCGAGGAGGCCAACCCGGCGCTGAAGCTGCGCGTTTTCATCCAGGGTGGCGGGTGCTCCGGCTTCCAGTACGGCTTCGAGTTCGACGAGGCACAGGGCGAGGACGACGTCGCGGTGAGCACCGACGGGGTGACCCTGCTGGTCGACCCGCTGAGCCTGCAGTACCTGATGGGCGCGGAGGTCGATTACAGCGAGAGCCTGCACGGCGCGCAGTTCGTGATCCGCAATCCGAACGCCAAGACCACCTGCGGCTGCGGGTCGTCGTTCACGGCGTGAGCAAACCCCGCGCGCCGTTTGCGTTCGTGCGGGGCGCCGCGGGCAGCGACCATCGCAGCGCCACCGATTGCCACGGCGTGCTCGACCGCGCCGACCCTCTGCGTGACGATCCCCGGGCACTGACGGCGCTGTGGTCGGACGCGCGGGTGGTGCTGCTGGACGACGCCGGGCGGGCCGCCGCCGATGCCGCGGGCCAGTTGCTGGCGCCGCGCGGCAACGCGATCAGCGAAGGCCCCGGCGGTGTCGGTGCCGCGGTGTTTCTCGGGCTCGACCACGACGGCGGCGGCTGGTTCGCGCTGGCCGCTTCGCTGACGGCGTTCGTCGCCCCGCAGTGGCTCGACCTGCGCAGCGCGGCCGCGCATTGGCCGGCGTTGGACGCGGGAGTCTTCGCCCAGGCGCGCGCGCTGCAGCACTGGCGCAGCCGGCACCGCTTCTGCGGCGCATGCGGCGGCGCGGTCGTGCTGTCGCGCGGCGGATGGCTCGGCCGCTGCGAACAATGCGGCCTGGAACACTACCCGCGCACGGATCCGGCGGTGATCGTCGCGGTGAGCGACGGCACGCGGTTGCTGCTCGGGCGCCAGGGCAGTTGGCCGCCGCGACTTTATTCGGTGGTCGCCGGTTTCGTCGAGCCGGGCGAGTCCCTCGAGCAGACGGTCGCGCGCGAAGTGCTGGAGGAAACCGGCGTGCGCGTGCGCGACTGCCGCTATCTCGCGTCGCAGCCGTGGCCGTTCCCGGGGGCGCTGATGCTCGGGTTCAGTGCGCGGGCCGAGCCCGATGAGCCGAAGGTCGGCGACGAACTGGAGGACGCGAGGTGGTTCAGTGCCGACGAGATCCGCACCGCGCAGGCGCGCGATGCACTGCCGGCGGAGCACGATGATGGCGGGCCGCTGCTGGCGTCGCCGATCTCGATCGCGCGCTGGCTGATCGAGCAGTGGCTCCAAGACAGCGATCGTGCAACCGCAGTTGAAGGTTCGCCACGCTAGAATCACGGCGACGCGGTCACCGTTCCAAAGCGCGACCACGATCCGTCGCACGTGACCCAACCCATTCCAGCAGCCGCGAACCGGGGAGCCCGCCGCCATGTCAGTCACCCTGATCGCCACGGTCATCGCCCTCGTGCTGGGCCATCTCGCCCCCTCGCTGGCCGCATCCGTTCGCCAGTACGGCTGGTACCGCGACTGGCTGTCGTGGCTGGATGCGCAGTTCGGCGAAGGCAGCTTCTGGCGCAGCCGCTGGGGCATCGCCATCGCGTTGCTGCCGCCGCTGTTGCTGGTCGGGTTGTTCCAGTCCGCGCTCGACCGGCCGCTGCTGGGCCTGGCCGGGCTGCTGTTTGCGATCGCGGTGCTGTTCTATACCTGGGGCCCGCGCGACCTGGACGTCGATGTCGAGGCGATCCTGGATGCCCGCGACCCGCAGGCCCGCCGCGAGGCCGTTGCACGGCTGTGGCCGCGCAGCGGCACGCCGACGCTGGAAGGCGGCGCGCTGGCCGAGGCCGTGTTTCGCAGCGCGCTGCAGCGCTGGTTCGGGGTCCTGTTCTGGTTCCTGCTGCTGGGTCCGGTCGGCGCGCTGCTGTACCGGCTGACCCAGCTCGCCACCGACGGGATCGACGGTGCCGCAGCCTCCGGGTCCACCGTGCCGACGGAAACGCGGCGCGGTGCGCGCACCCTGCGCGCGATCCTGGAGTGGCCGGTGGCGCAACTGATGACGCTCGCGCTGGCGCTGGTCGGCAACTTCGACAGTGTGCTGGGCGCGTGGCGCAATGCCGGCGGCGCCTCGCTCCGGCTCGACACCCGTTTCCTCGGTGCGGCGGCACGTGCCAGCGTCAACAGCGAGCTGGCCGAGGAAGCTGCCGACTACGCCGGGGATGGCGAGGAAGGCGGCGTGCCCGCTGCGGTGACGACCCACGCCGACCTGCCGGAACTGCGCGACGCGATGAGCCTGGTGTGGCGCAGCCTGCTGGTATGGCTGGCGGCGCTGGCGCTGTTCGTGATCGCCGGGTTCGTCAACTAGACAACCAGGCCCGGAAGGGCCGCATGCGCGGCCCGAGCGTCACGCCGCGTCGCCGCGC
>DATHRJ010000041.1:0-4710 GCA_035465455.1 Lysobacter sp. | reverse complement strand
TTCGAGGCGCTCGGCGTCGGCCCGTTCGGCTTCGACGCGCTCGGCTTCGGCGCGCTCGGCTTCGGCGGCTTCGGCGCGCTCGGTTTCGAGGCGCTCGGCGTCGGCGCGTTCGGCTTCAACGCGCTCGGCTTCGGCACTTTCCGCTTCGTTGCGATCGGCGTCGAGGGGCTCGAATTGGAACGCCTCGGCGTCATGAGTCGCGGGTTGGACGGGGGCGGCGTCAGCACCGTCGATGGGCAATTGACTGCCCATCGCGTCGGCGTCGGCTTCCGCGTCATCGCCAATGAACGAGATCATGTCGACGCTGGTCAGCGCGCCGCTGCCATCGAACCCGATGTCGGACTCGTCGAATGTCGGCGGCCTCACCGCCGGCAAGGCGTCACGCAGGGCTTCCATTCGCCCGGCCAGGCCTTCGAAAACCGGCACCCGCGGCGAGATCGACTGCAGCGCCGCCATCGTGCGGGCGATGGCGGTGGCGACCGCCGCTATCCCGGCAAGGCCTTCCGGACCGGGGTCCTGCCCCGATGCCAGCAGGCGCCGCACGTAGGTCTCCGTCGGCGAGGTGACATCGGTGATGACCGGCACCTCGGTCATCGCGAACGCGCCATTGAGCGTGTGGATTGCGCGCTGCAGCTGCTCGTTGACGGGCTGCGGTTCGGCCGCGCTGGTGGCCAGCCAGTCCTCGATCGTCGCCAGATGGCCGCTGACCTCGCTGCTCAGGATCTCGAGCAGTACAGGGTCGACCGAGGCCGGCACGCCTTCCGGCTCCACCGCTTCGGCTGGAGCAACGGATGCCTGGCTTGCAACCTCGGCATCGGGCGCCACGGCGGCAAGCTCGTCTACGGGCTCGGCTGCGTCGCCGAGGCTTTCGGGCAGATCAACCGACGGTTCGGGCGCGGGCGCCGCGACGAAGCGCGCCTCCTCCCCTGCGGCGAGCCGATCGGCCACCGCCTTCATTCCTTCCAGATCCGCCTCGATCGGTGCACTGCCCTGCAGCGCCGCGTGCAGCTGCGGCAGCGTCACGTGGACCTGTTCGACCAGTGCGATCACTGCCGGGGTGGCGGTGCGCGTGCCGTCCAGCACGCGATTGAGCATGTTCTCGACTTTCCAGCTGAACTCACCCAGGGTGCGCGCGCCCACCAGGCGGCCGCTTCCCTTGAGTGTGTGGAACACGCGGCGGATCGGCCGCAGCAGCTCGGGTTCGTTGGGGGCCGCGCGCCAGAGCGCGAGCATCTGCCCAAGGTTGGAAATCTCCTCCTCGAGCTCCTCCAGGAAGACCTCGCGAATCTCGTCGTCGATGTCGTCGCTGTGCTCGAAGCCGTCGACCCCAGAGGCGGTAGCGGCCCCGGCAGGCGTCGGCACGACCGCGCCGTCGCTGGCCGAGGGCATCGCCGGTTCGCTGGAAGCGGCTGGCCCACGTCCCGTGGCCAGGATTTCATCGACCACCGGTGCCAGCGCGGCAAGCGCCTCGTCGGACGGCTCGGCCACTTCTGCCGGCAGCGGCCAGTAATGCAGCGATTCCAGGCTGTGCCGGGCGATGTCGAGGATCCGGTCACGATTGGGCCGCTGATCGCGCAAGGCCTCCAGGTAATACTCCACGCTGGCCAGTGCATCGGCGAGCGTGTCCAGTTGCTGACCGCTGGGTACGCGGTGGCGGTCGATGAGTTCGACCTTCGCATAGCGCTTGATGCCACTAAGGTACTGCGCGGGCAGCGGCAGGTTGAGGATCCGCAGGGCCCCTCCGACTTCGTCCAGCAACCGCGGGATTTCGCACAGCTCGGCGTGGTCCCAACCGGTCTCGATGAAGGCGACGAACGACTGCCGCGCGTCGCCGAAATTCGCGATCGCCTCGCGAACCACGATATCCAGGACCTTGCGCGACTCGCCGGCCAGCCGGTCGTCATTGCCCGGGGCGTCCGACAGGCCCAGCCCCGAAACCTGCTCATCCAGCGATCCGTCGACGTACAGCAACGCACCGGCGACTTCCAGCAGCGCCGACTCGTCGGCGGCGCGCTCCCCGGAAACGATCTGCTGCATGGCATCGCGCTGCTGTACCACCACGCCGCGGGCGACGCCCAGTCCCATCATGCCAAGGGTGTCGCTGATCCGGCCCAGCGCATCCACCTGGGGCCGCAATTCGGTGATGTCGGTCTTGCCGGTGCGCAGGTACAGGTCGAGCGCGTCCTTCACCCGCAGCAGGTCTTCCTTGATCGCAACGGAGACCGTGTCCAGCAGCGCGCGGTTGCGTCCGCTGAGACTGCCGCGGGCATGATCGATTTCCTGGTCGCTGCGCAGGTGCGAATCGAGTTGGAAGGTCTGCCGCAGGCCGTCCAGCGCCGGGTGCGCCTGACCCGTGGTGGCGACGTGGTAAAGCAGTTCACGCGTGGGATCGGCCTCGGTTCGCGCGGTACCGGGACCACCCTCCAGCAGTTGCCTGACTTCGCGCTCGACTGCGGAAAAGGTCTCCCGCAATGCCGGCGTGGGTGCGATCGCGCCATCGCGCAGCGCGCTGGCGACCGACGATGCGACCCACAGCATCCGGCGCAGTGGCGCGACTTCGACATGGGCCAGCAGCCCGTCGGCGGCCGTGGACAGGCGCGCGGCATCCGGCGGCGCGCCGCCGTCCGCAGGCCAGGCCGCAAGCGCCGCGGTCAGCGCGCCCAGCACCGGAATGGCGCTGCTGGTGGCGGAGGCCGTCGGCAGCGGCAGGTCGACCGGCAACGGCATATCCAGGTTGGGGGCGAACAGCACGCTTTCGCTGAGCCCCGCCACCCCACGCGCCGCGCGCAGTTCGTTGAGCAGCGGCAGCAGCACGATCGAGATGTCACGGTGGCCGCCCTGCAGGCGTTCCAGGTAGTCGGGCAACTGCACGACCCCGCGCATCAGCACCGCGCAGGCGTCCTCGAGTGCGGCGATCTCGCCGCGCTGCAACGCCAGCGCCAGGCGCTCCATCTCTTCGGCAACCATCGCCGGCGCATTGAGTTCGACCATCCGCAAGGTGCCATGCACCTGGTGCAGGTGGTTGGCGCACACGCGCATGCGCTCGGTCAGCGCGGGCGCCTCGGCGAAGGCCTCGATCTCCTGCCGCGCCTGGCGCAGGGTCTCGTCCAGTTCCGGCTTGATCCAGCCCAGCGTGGTCGTGTCGATCGCGTCGCTCATCACCGTCATCGCACACTCCACCGGTCAGCCGAGCCGTGTCGCAAGACGCATCGGCCAAGCCTGGCCCCACCATGAAGCGCAATGTTCATCGTTGCTCCGACCTCGTCTTCAGGCAGGCAGCTTGAAGTCAGCGACCGAACGGCGCAGATCGGCAGCAAGCTGGGCGAGGTTGCCAATCGACTGTGCGGTCTGGTTGGCGCCCTGCGTGGTCTGCGAGGTGATCTGCTGAATCGTGTTCATGGTCTGGGTGATGTTGGCTGCCGCGCCGGACTGCTGCTGCGCGGCCGACGAGATGCCCTGAATGAGGCCGGACAGGTCCGAGGACACCTTTTCGATCTCGCCCAGCGCGGTTCCGGCGTCCTCGGCCAGTCGTGCACCGGCGACCACTTCCGAGGTCGTCTGCTCCATCGAGCTGACCGCCTCGTTGGTATCGGACTGAATCGTCTGCACCAGCGTCTCGATGCGCTTGGTCGCATTGGAAGCGCGTTCTGCCAGTCGCTGCACTTCATCGGCCACCACCGCGAACCCGCGGCCCGCCTCACCGGCGGATGCGGCCTGGATCGCCGCGTTCAGCGCCAGGATGTTGGTCTGCTCGGAGATGTCGTTGATGAGCTCGACGATCGATCCGATTTCCTGCGAGCTCTCGCCCAGGCGCTTGATGCGCTTGGAGGTCTCCTGGATCTGGTCGCGGATCGAGTCCATGCCGGCAATCGTCTGGCGCACCACGCCGGCGCCCTTGGTGGCGATCTGCACCGAACGCTGCGCCACGTCGGCCGACTCGGCCGAGTTCTTCGACACCTGGTCGATACTCGCGGCGATTTCACTGATGCGGTCGGAGGCGGAGGAGATCTCCTGCGCCTGGTGCTCGGCCGCCTCGGCCAGGTGCATCGCGGTCGCCTGCGTCTCCTGGGCGCTGGAGGCCACCTGCACCGAGGTGTCGGTGATCGTCTGCACCAGGCTGCGAAGCTGCTCGACCGCGAAGTTGATCGAGTCGGCGATCGCGCCGGTCATGTCCTCGGTCACGGTCGCCTTCACCGTCAAATCGCCTTCTGCGAGCGAACCCATTTCGTCCAGCAGGCGCATGATCGCCTCCTGGTTGCGGTTGTTGAGTTCCATCGTGGTCTCGAACCGGCGGCGATCCGAACGACGCGAGCTGAAGAACAGGCCCACCAGCGCCACCAGCGCGGCGAGACCGGACAGGATGCTGGTCCACACGTTGCCCAGGATGCTGGTGTCCTTGAGCGAGCCGAACGCGGTGAACGCGTTGAACAGCCGCTTGCTGTCTTCCAGCAGCTTGTCGGAACCCGAAGTGATCGCCGCCGCCGCGGTTTGCGCACGGAACAGGTTCTGCGACGTGTCCAGGATCGCATCCAGATCCTTCTTCATCTCCAGCCACATCGTTTCCGACTGTTCCAGCGCCTCGAGGGCACCGCCGTTGCTGAGCGGCGTCACCCCGAACGCGGCATCGCCCTTGCGCAGGCCGGCAAGGACGTTGCCGAACACGGACGCATCGCGGCCGAGCGCGTCGCCGGCGAGCGCGGCGCCACTGCC